>CADBPJ010000199.1 GCA_902796445.1 uncultured Ruminococcus sp.
TACCTGTATATAACCTTTTGCCCAACGCATTCTCTGGCGTATTGACTGTTTTAAGCCTGTTGGCTGTTCGTCATAAAGTACCGCATTCTTACAGAAGCCGATTTTCTGACCTTTTGTTATATTATCGACAGTGAACTCTATATCCTCTGTAAGAAGATAGTATTTCCAGCCCTCCATACGTTGTGCTATTTCCTTACTGAACATAAAGCCCGTACCTGATATTGCACAGCTTGTATTGAGTAGCATACGTGAATAGTTCAAATACTTTGATTCACGTAGGAACCATAGTGCGTAACCTGCCGAAATCCAGCTGTCACCGTAGTTCTTTGAATTACGATAGCTTGTGATGATATTATATCCGTCCGAGAATGTCTTATTCATTTCTTCTATGTAATTTTGGTCAAGAACATTATCAGCGTCAAAAACAAAATATGCATCAAAGAGGTCATCGCCATATTCTTCTTTGATATTGTTAAGAGCATAGTTTAAGGCATAGCCCTTGCCTACTTTTACCGTATCAAATCTTTCATATACATGAGCACCGCATCGTCTTCCTATCTCCGCTGTATTATCTGTACAGTTATCTGCGATAAGAAATACATCTATCAAATCTTGCGGATATGTCTGTGAATTTATACTCTCTAATAGATTTTCTATGACAGCCGACTCGTTTCTCGCTGAAATCAAGACTGCAAATCTGTGATTTTTCACTGCCTTATGTGGCTTATCTTTCTTAATAAACGGCACAGCTATGTATACAAATTGGTACGCATAGCACACGACGAAAAATATAAACATAGCAAAATTAAATGATACTATAAAATCCATAATATTTCTCCGTTCTACCGCACTTTGCGGTCTACAACCTCTTCCCGTTACTGACATAGCAATTCTACCACAAATATCTTTAATTTGCAATATTTAATTTTTAACAAATATATTACATTTTTATGCCAATATTGTGGTTACTATGTTTACCATATATTTTATATTAGTGTAGATAGAGTTTAGATACCCAAAATCAAACCTACAGAGGTTTGCTCAATGCGAGCGAGAAAAGTTTTTCACACACTAAAACAGACACAGCATATTTTTGCCATGTCTGTTTTGGGATTTTACTTGTTCACAAATACAGAAAATGCGAAATGAACATTTTTGTGGTTCATTTGGTATCTTTCCAATAATTGCGGACCGCAGCTTGCCGAGCCGACACCGCTCACCATATAATCAACACGCACATTTGCAAAGCCATTCTTTTCAAGCTCAAAATTATGTGCCTTTTGTGTAAGCTCCTCGGCAGAGTATTCAGAAACGTTGATTTCGATTCCGTCCTGTGATGCAAATTCAAGCTTACCAATATGCATATACTTCGTATTATAGTGGTTTCCATGCTCCTGGGGCTTTATGTAATCTACATATTCCTCCTCGGCACTGCTATTATACATTCCCATTTTTGAGCCATGATGCATATCAATATACGATTCATACGGACCGTAGCCGAAATATTCAAAATTCTTTTCGGCTGTCTTAAACTCAAAACCAAGTCTTGGCAGGAATGTCCTTGTATTGTCAAACTCGCCGTCGACTGTAACGTCTATTCTGCCGTCGGCAAAGAATGTATATACTGCCGTATATTTAAAGAAATTCATTCTTGATACAGTAGAGAGTGCACCGTTTACAATAATCTTGTTACCCTCAATGCGTGAGTCATACACCTTATTATACTGCTTATCGTAGTTTTCGTTAAACCACTCGTTCTTTATACCTCTGTCATTATCCGTAGGTGCTCTCCATACAGAAAGCTTCATCGGACTTGCAAGTGCACCGCAGATATTTTCGATATGCCCGTAATGCATATTAAATATATGCTCAAAATTATCACCCGTAATCTTCGCAAATTCACCGTCACAGGATATTTTTGCTACACCAAAGCCTGGCTTAATTTCCTTTGCCGATGCAATTTCGTGTTGAGTAAACGCAACCTCTTTGCCGTTTTTATCCTTCATATGAATATTAAGATATGCACCAAACTCACAGTCTATGTCCGAAATATCAGGGGAAAATGTATCTGTGCAGTGTGGTTTTGTATCAAGCTTTATTTTTCCGCTCTTTAGGGTTTTGCCATCTGCGGTCAGCTCCCACGTAAAGTCAAAATCAGCAAATGATGTAAAATCATATCTGTTTGTCAGCGTAAGAACACCATTTTCAAAATCTGTATCAAGCGGCTGATATGTATATTTTGCCTCCATAGAGCCTGCCTTAAAGCTTCTGTCACTGAACACAAGCCCGTCACAGCAGAAATTCCCGTCATGAGTTTCTTCGCCAAAATCACCGCCGTAGCATAGATTGCCGTTCTCATCAGGTGCAACGTGGTCTGCCCATTCCCATATACATCCGCCTATGAACTGCGGATTGTTATATATGACATTCCAATAATCCATCAAATCACCGGGGCCGTTACCCATTGCGTGAGAATATTCACACCAGAACAGCGGACGTTTATCTCCTGTCTGAACTGCATAATCAAGCATATCAGTTGCTGAGGCATACATACGGCTTACAACATCTACAGTATCGGGGTCCTTTTTCAATGGATTGTTCGAGTACGCATTTTCATAATGAACGAGTCTTGTTATTCCCTCAGATGCATTCTCTCTGTTTTTAATCCAATTACTCATATGTGCGTGGTTTTCGCCGTAGTTTGACTCATTTCCAAGACTCCACATAATGACACAGGTATGGTTTTTGTCACGTTCATAAAGACGCTCGGCTCTGTCAATAAATGCATCCTTCCACATAGGATTTTGGCATGGCCATATACTGTCAAGATCATAACTCCATTCGTAGTTTCTGGATACAAATCCGTGAGTTTCAATATCCGCCTCATCTATAACATAAAAACCAAGCTCGTCACACAATTCAATAAACGCTGGCTGTGGCGGATAATGCGACGTTCTTATGCAGTTGATGTTAAGCTCCTTCATCTTAAGAAGCTCCGAACGCATATCATCATAGCTCATAGAATATCCCTTTAGCGGGTGAGTGTCGTGATGGTTTACGCCTTTAAGCTTAACACTTACGCCGTTTATTAAAAGCTCGCCATTTTTTTTTTTTTTTTGATTTCTCATTCCTATTTTAATGGGA
>CADBPJ010000200.1 GCA_902796445.1 uncultured Ruminococcus sp.
ATGCACCTATATCACGCAAGAAATCCACATAGTTCAATTTCAATAGCCAGTCCGCATTGTTTACCATTATTGCCTTATCATCAGAGAAATCAACAACCTTTGCAAGCTGCTCTTTAAAACATTCACAGTTATGGTTTATAACCTCCTCTGTCATCATCTGACGCATATCAGTTCTGCCTGACGGGTCGCCTACATGGCCTGTACCTCCTCCAACAAGTGCGATTGGGCGGTGACCATGCATCTGCATATG
The DNA here is from genome assembly GCA_902796445.1 of uncultured Ruminococcus sp. Classification (GTDB taxonomy): domain Bacteria; phylum Bacillota; class Clostridia; order UBA1381; family UBA1381; genus Ornithomonoglobus. The sequence goes on from CADBPJ010000200.1 coordinate 251, forward strand.
ACGCATTACAACCATCTGCAAGAAATGACCTACGTGCAGTGAATCTGCTGTCGGGTCAAAGCCGATATAGAAGGTTACTTTCTCTTTGCCTAATAATTCTCTTATTTCATTTTCATGTGTACATTGAGCAATAAGACCACGCTCTTTGAGTACATCAAAAACATTTCCTTTTAATTCCATTTATTATAAATCCTTTCGATTAAAACTACTGCTTATTTTACCACTATTTATCATTTATGTCAAGTATTTTGGCTTACAATTCAAATGATCTTATGTATATAACCTGACAAAACTTTTGCTGTTTCGGCTCTTGTTATTGTCGCCTTTGGGTCAAATGAACCATCGTCCCTGCCGTCCATTATTGACTTTTCTGCCATCCATAACACAGCATCCTCTGCCCAATCGGACACATATCCATAATCGATAAAACACTCCTTATCATCTGCCAATATCGTCTTATCCTCTGTCAATCTATAGATAATTGCCGCCGCCATCTCACGTGTCAAGACACCATCACCGCCAAAATGCTCATCATCACAGCCCTCAACTATACCCTCAGCTTCTGCCCACGCAATGTACTCTCTATACTTGTCATTCTCTGTATCAGTAAACGTATTTTCATATTCTTCATCTATACCCACATAGTAATCATACATCTTACCTATAGCACCAACAAATTCAGAACGTGTTATTGGCTCATCAGGGCAGAACATTTCGTCTTGTCTTGAATCTATTACATTTGATACAGTGTATATATACTCACCATACCATGCATCGTCAGGTATATCACTATATCCAATCCCGTAATTTTTATACAATGCATGTGAAAGATTTTTTACTGTATCAGGGGTCAATATATCCGAAAAACCAAATTTGGTAATCATTTCATCAAAATCAATAAATCCACCGTCTGCGCTGATTTTCATATACTTGTCTACTGCGGAAGAATAGTTTGTTATTGATTCACAATACAAGCTTAATGCAACCATTGCAGATATAGAATACGAAATATAATACATTGGTTGGCTGTAATTATGCGGTAGCGTGGTCCAGATTTCCTGTACTTCCTCCTCTGTACATTCTAAACCCATATATTCATACAAATATTCTGCTAAAAGCCTGTTGATCTGATCTGTCGTTGGATTTTCGAGGGCATACACTTCTCTTTGCCACTGATCAAACATACACCCTTCCACTAATGCCGATAAAATATTTGAAATCAAAATATAACGCATAGCTATAGCATCGGCGCCATACATTTTACCATAGCTATGTTCTACGAGCATTTCCAGGCCTTGCGACTGTACCTCTGATGTTTCCATTGATAACGTAAGCAATGTTTTATCGTCAAGAGCATCATTAACTATTGCAGAAAAATGTCCAAATTCGTGTACAAGCGAATTTACAGAGTAAATGCCGTTCTCTTTATAATCAAATGCGGGATTATCATATATAAATGCAGACTTTTTCTTTGGTAATGACAATGTATATGCACCCGTACCAGGATTTTTCTTGTCTGATACTCTTATATCATACAGATTATTTTTTATCATATAATCATAAGTTTTTAAAAGCTCATCAGAAACGTTGCCAATACCTTTCCGTGCAATAAGTAATACATCGTCTTCAGTCATTGGAATTTGTGGTACACCCAAACTAAAAGATGCATATAATCCATCATACAACAGTGGACAAATATAGTCCACTACAGCTTGCGAAAATTCTGCAATACTTCCTACGGTAAAATTTCTATAGTATATACATTCGTCTGCATAATCACTGTAGGAGGTATATCCGAACTTCTCGGATATCTGTTTGCGGACAGCTAAAAGTTCTAAAAATAAATCTGCCGCCGCATCTGAATTGCTGCACACCTCGCTGTATCTGTTACTTAGCTCCAACTCCTTTTCGATAAGTTTCTTTATTTCCTCATCTTCAGGCAATGCCCATAAAACAGCATCCTCCGCACTGCCAAATATTTCTTCAAGCACATAACGGCTATTGCTGTCATATATATCATATATAATCTCTGAAATCAATGATGCACATTCGCTATACTGCATCAATGCAAAGTTCAGATTGTCTCCGTTTTCCTTAGATGCATCTCTGTCATAGGCAAGCTTTGCCAATACATATGAATTAGTAATCTCATCATAGACATCCATACAATTTTCAAAAAGCGGTAATACATCGTGATTTGCATCAATTTCTAAAAGGTGTTTTATCTCTTCAATGTATTTTTTTAAATTATCCATTGTGACCTTAGTGTATTTGAGATCATTTTCTGTAACAGTGGGTAACTCTTTACTTGCGTAATATTTACCTGCAGCTGTTATGGGTAATGATTGAACAATAACAAGAACTGCTGTCAATAGAGATATAAGTCTCTTTTTCATTTAAAAACTCCGTTCTGCCGTTTTATACGGTCTTAAATTATATTTGCCAATTATATTCGCAAGCTTTTGTTAATAAGTCAATACACGCATTTATATCTGATATTTTAGCAAGCTCCGATGGAGAATGAATGTATCTTACAGGGACAGATATTCCGCCTGTTTTCACTCCTCCGCCTGTAAGGGCAATAGCACCTGCATCCGTACCGCCGTCTGTCATTATTTCCGTAGTGTACGGAATTGCATTGTCCTGTGCAAGCTTTTTAAGCGTTTTTACAACGCCAACATCGCACATAACCGATCTATCCATCGCCTTAATGGCGGCACCTCCGCCTAATCTTACATCAGATTTTGGCGCATCGGGTGTATCGCCTGTGTCTGTCACATCAACGGCAATGGCAAAATCGGGCATTACCGTAAACGCAGATGTCTTTGCACCGCGTATTCCTACCTCCTCTTGTGAGGTGAACACAAAATACAAATCGTTGTCACTGTCTTTAATATTTTTCATTGCTTTCAGAAGAATATAACAGCCTACCCTATCATCAAGTGCCTTTGAAATAACAGTATCGCCTGACAAACAAAATGCACCATCAAATACGGCAGTGTCACCTATCTGCACTAACCTTTCTGCTTCCTCCCTGTCTTTTGCGCCGATATCTATATACATTTTATTTATTTCCTGAGTCTTTTCAAACACGTCCTCATCTGCGGCGATAATGCCTACTGTACCGTTTTTAAAACGTACCCTGCGCTTTTGCAGTTCCTTTTTATATAATCCGCCGATTGCACTAAAATGGATAAACCCATTGTCGTCTATATAATTGACTATTACTCCGATTTCATCTGTATGTGCTGCAAGCATAAGCTTTTTGCCATCACCCTTTTTATGCGCAATTACGGATCCAAGTCCGTCCGTTGTCACCTCATAGCCAAGCTCCTTTGCCATGTCGGCAATAAGAGAATACACCATATCCTCCCTGCCTGATGGTGCATCAATCTCTGTTAGTCTTTTTAATAAATCCATCTATAATCACATCACTTTCTCTTACAAATGCTTTCGTTAAAGCCGTTACATCATCAATATCATTTTTATTCATCATACATACAGGCGTATGAGCATACCGACACGGTATGCCTACCGTTGCAACAACTGCACCCTCTGATGCAACTGCCGCCGCACCTGCAATAGATGCACCTCTTGATGATGTTTTATGCTGAATTTTTATATTGTTGCGTTTTGCCAGAGCTTTAATTTCGTCTGTAAACAAAGTATCAGCTATTGATGCTCTGTCCATATACTCGATAACTCCACCCTCGCCCAATATAGAAGATGCATATTTTCTGTCAGGGAAATCCTCGGAATTTACAGTATCTACAATAAACGCAAAATCAGGGTTTATCCGATATGATGCTATTTTCATACCGCGTCCCATTACAGAACATGGAACTTCACGTTGAGCAGAGAATACAAAATACGTGTCATATTCCGCAGTTTCTGACATTGCCAAAGCTACAGGAATAACACCAAATCTGTCAAGTGCCTTGCCCTTTATAATATCATTCGTTTCACCGAATTTTGTATTAAAGGCAATCATATCACCTAAGCTGACACGTTCTTCTGCTTCTTCCTTTGACATTGCACCTATATCAATGTATAAATCCTTAACCTTAACCGCTGCTTCTCGTTCTTCCTTTTTCTGAAGGTGAATAGCTTTCATACCTATAACTCCAGGCACCTTTAATTTGCCGATTGCTACAGTTTTTGATACAAGTGTTCTCGGATCAATCTCGCCCACTGCCTTGAACTTCACAAAGCCTGTGTCTGTTATTCCGCTTACAATAAAGCCAACCTCGTCAATGTTTGTACCGATAAGGATTTTATACTTGTCGCTTTTTCCCTTTTTAAATGCAACAATATTGCCCATTGAGTCGACCTCAAAGCTGTGGCATTTATCTTCTATAAGAGGGATAATATATCTTATTGCGTCAATCTCAAAGCCTGAAACAGCGTTAAGCTCACTTAATCTTCCCATAGAGAAAGCCATTGTGTATCACCCTCCAATTCTTTAACAAATTCCGTAATCACTCTTGCTGTATCCATAACATCTGAGATTGCAAGTGTTTCAACAGATGTGTGCATATATTTTAATGGAATTGACATTAATGCCACAGGTATTCCGCCGCCTGATACTTGTATCTCCCATGCATCTGTGCCTGTTGCACCGCCGTCTATTTCTATTGTATATGGAATATCGTGTGATTTGGCGGTCTCCTCAAGCCGTTTTACAAGCTTTGGGTGAATATTAGGCCCTTTTGACATTGCAGTTCCTTTGCCAATTTCTACCGCATTTTCTGAGTTGTCGGGGGTTATGCCATGTGTTACGTCGATGGCGATTGCCATATCGGGCATTATGCCAAATGACGTAGTCTTACCGCCTCGGCAACCAACCTCCTCCTGCACTGCCGCAACTGCATAGACATCACAGTTTAACTGTGTATCTTTCAGATTTTCCATAACCTTTAAGATTGCCGCAACTGATGCACGGTCATCCATTGTCTTTGAACTAAATTGATGACTTCCAAGTTCACCCACAGATTGAGGCAGCGTTATGCTGTCACCGACAGATATGACTTTTCTGACCTCCTCTGCAGACATTGCAGTATCTATCATTAAATCCTTTAGCTTATAGCTTTTATCGCTGTCACCCATATGCTTTGGAGGCATACCAACAATTCCTAAAACATCACGTGTGCCGTGAATTATTACCTCTGACATAGGTAAAATACGCGAATCAACACCGCCCACGTTTGAAAACGTAATATACCCCTCGTCTGTAATAGTCGTAACCATAAGACCAATCTCGTCCATATGTGCTTCAAGCATTACCTTGGGTGCGTTGTCTATTCCGCATTTTTTTAAAGCAATGACCGAGCCTAATGGGTCAATTTTGACCTCATCAGCATATTTTTCAAACATTTTTGCTATTTCTTTGTTTATACGATATTCGTGACCTGAAATACCACGCAAATCGCTTAATTTTTTTATTATTTCTCTCATAATTTATTTACCAATTCCTTGAACAGATTGCCTCGTTCTTCAAAGTTGCGGAACATATCAAAACTCGTTGATGCAGGTGAAAGCAGTACCACGTCACCGTCTTTTGCCTCGCTATATGCAACATTTACCGCTTCGGGATACGTAGTTGTACGAATTATCTTAACCTCATCCTGACGGCCTGTTGCATTTAGTGCATCTTCAATTTTTCCGCTTGTTGCACCAATAAGGATAAGTGTCTTTACATGGTCGGCTATAGGCTCGCCTATAGCATCATATGGTATGCCCTTATCCTTACCGCCCGAAATCATAATTACCTTTTGCGGGAAGACGTTAAGTGTATTAATCGTTCTGTTAGGGCTCGAATCAATGGAGCTGTTGTAATATCTTACGCCGTTTAATGTACGCACAAGCTCAATTCTGTGCGGAACACCGCCGAAATTCTTTGCAACAGATACAATCTCGTCACGGCTTACAAGTCCGTATATAGCAGCAATTGCCGCCATATAATTTTCCACATTATGCATACCAGGAATTTTAATATCGTTTATATCAAGTATTTCCTCGTTATTACATATTATTTTTTCATTTTCAAGTCTTACATATGCATTAAGCTTACGTGAGAACATTTTAACATCACAGTGTGCCAACGGCAGTAATGCCGAGCTGTCAGCATTATCAGCATTAAGTACAAGTTTATTATCACGCGACATATGTTTAAATATGTTCGTTTTTGCATCAATATATTCAGCATAGTCAACGTGCCAATCAAGATGGTTCGGACTAAGGTTTGTTATAACTGCAATTTCAGGTGATTTCTTCATTGTGTGAAGTTGGAAGGATGACAGTTCAAGTATAACGTAATCGTTCTCCGTCATTTCATCAACCTGACTTAAGAGCGGATTTCCTATGTTTCCGCCAAG
>CADBPJ010000201.1 GCA_902796445.1 uncultured Ruminococcus sp.
CTCACGAGATTATTCATAAAAATTTACATCGCAGTGCAATGTATAGCGGGCTTGTTGAGGGCGTAGGACCGAGATATTGTCCGTCCATTGAGGATAAGGTGGTACGTTTTCATGAAAAGCCAAGACATCAGCTGTTTATTGAGCCGATGGGACTCGATACAAAGGAAATGTATGCACAGGGTTTTTCAACGAGCTTGCCTGAGGATGTACAGTTAGAAATGTATCGCAGTGTGGAGGGGCTTGAAAATTGCGAAATTATGCGTAGTGCATATGCTATAGAATACGATTGCTGTGATCCTACCGAGCTCTACAGAACACTTGAGTTTAAGACCGTATCAGGCCTTTATGGTGCAGGTCAGTTCAATGGTACATCAGGCTATGAGGAGGCGGCAGCACAGGGACTTATCGCAGGCATAAATGCCGCACTCAAGCTTAAGGGAGAGGAGCAGTTGTCATTAGAACGTGTTGACGGATATATCGGCACGTTAATTGATGATTTGGTTACAAAGGGAACAAATGAGCCTTACAGAATGATGACATCAAGGTCAGAATACAGACTGTTATTACGTCAGGATAATGCAGACGAGCGTCTGACACCTATAGGACACAAGGTAGGGCTTATAAGCGATGAGAGATATAACAAGCTGTTATTAAAGCTTGAAATGATAGACAAGGAAATTGACAGATTGTCACATCTTAATGTTTCACCGCTTATTGCAAATCCTATTCTTGAAAAATACGGCTGTACGCCTGTTAAGACAGGAATAAAAATGGCAGAACTCATAAAACGTCCGGAGCTTGACTATGAAAAGCTTAAAGATGCTGACCCCGAAAGACCCGAACTTCCGTATGATGTTATAGAGGAAGCGGAAATAAAGCTTAAATACGACGGATATATAAAACGTCAGATTGCTCAGGCACAGCAGGCGCAGAAAATGGAAACGAGGCGGATACCCCATAACATAAACTACAGTGAAATTCACGGTTTACGTCTTGAGGCGCGTCAGAAATTGGATAAAATACGTCCTGAATCATTGGGTCAGGCTTCGCGTATTTCAGGTGTGTCACCTGCGGATATATCAGTTCTGATTATATGGCTTGAAAGCTATTTAAAAAACAAAGGCATAGATTAATGGAGTTAGTTTTCAATAAAGGCTATATTTGCAGTGGTTGTAACGGGCATTTCAGGAAACGAGATGCAAGCTTCATATATAAGAGATCCTGTATATGTAAAACCTGCTATTCAAGATTTATGCCATATTCTAAGGATATGTACCATGAAGAACGTGACGGTATGGCGTTTATGGCGGCGCTGTTTCGATACAGAGAGCCATACAGGAAAATATTCCTTGAATTTAAGTTTAACGGTCAAATCGCCGCAGGGCATTTGATTGGTATGGCAATGGAAGAGCTTATTAAGGAACGTGATGCATTTTATGATTATCAGTATCTCGTTCCTGTTCCTGTATCTAAAGAACGTATGAATGAGCGCGGATATAATCAATCCGAGATACTTGCACAGTATATCGCAAAAGGATTGGGTATACCTATACGTGATATTATGATAAGAGTAAGAAATTCTTTGCCGCAAAGCAGGATTATGCATCATAACCGTGCGAAAAATGTTAAAAATGCATTTGATGTGACAGAGAAGCTGAACGGAGAAAACATAATTCTTTTTGATGATGTATATACTACGGGCAGTACTGCAATGGAATGTGTGAATGTTTTACATAATGCAGGTGCAGGGAAGGTATGTGTAGTTGCCGGGGCATATAATGCACCTGTATACGTTGACAGGACTATATATTTGAATTAATTGTTATAAATATTACAATTTTTAATAAAAGTATTGAAAATTCTGTGAATATGTGTTAGAATTAATTTACTATACTTAAAAAATCAAAACGGAGGAAAAAAAGATGGAAAAGAAAAGACATACTTTTTCAAGCGGAATAGGCTTCGTCCTTGCGGCGGCAGGTTCTGCGGTTGGCTTGGGTAATCTTTGGCGTTTTCCATACCTTGCTGCTAAATACGGCGGTGGTATGTTCTTGCTGATATATATTATCCTTGTATTTACATTCGGCTATACACTAATGATAGCAGAAAACGCAATAGGCAGAAAGAGCGGTAAAAGCTCGCTTGATGCATTTGCGGCACTTAAAAAGAAATGGGGATTTGTTGGTATCATAGCGACATTAATTCCATGTATAATTCTGCCATACTACAATGTAATCGGCGGTTGGATTATCAGATATTTCTTTGAATATTTCAATGGCTTTATGAGCGACATTTCATGTGCATTCTGGAATCTTGCCCCTGTAGGTGAGAGTGGCTTTGGTGCACATATGGCGGCAGGCGGCGAGTATTTTACAAATATGTTGGGCTCTGCTCCCACACTGATAATTGTGCAGTCAATATTTACGATTATTGTTGCTGTTGTTCTTCTTATGGGTGTTCAGAAGGGTGTCGAAAAGGCAAGTACAATTCTAATGCCTGTGCTTATATTGCTTGCGGTTATAATATGTATATATTCAATAACTTTGCCCGGAGCAATAGAGGGTGTAAAATATTTCTTTATACCTAAGGCAGAGAATTTCAGTATAATGGGCGTTCTTGCGGCAATGGGACAGATGTTCTATTCACTGTCACTTGCAATGGGTATTATGATTGCTTACGGCTCATATATACCTAAGGATTCTTCAATCGAAAAGAACGTAGGCCGCATTGAGTTGTTTGATACATTAATTGCCGTTATGGCGGGACTTATGATTATACCTGCAGTATTCGCATTTGATCCGACACAGATTTCCAAATCAGGACCGGGACTTATGTTTGTAGTTCTCCCACAGGTATTCGATTCAATGCCGTTATCAAATCTTATGGGAATGTTGTTCTTCTTCCTTGTATTTGCCGCGGCAATCACATCTGCTATTTCGCTAATGGAAACAATAGTTGCCTGCGTATGCGATCATACAGGATTAGGAAGAAAGACATCTGTAATAATTGTTGCATTATTAACATTAGCAATCAGTACATTACCTGCATTGGGTTACAACGTATTGAGCGGTGTGAAATTCTTCGACAGATTTGATATACTTGACTTTATGGACTTTATAACAAACTCTGTAATGATGCCTATATGTTCATTGCTTATCTGCTTGTTTGTATCATTTGGTATCGGTACAAAGGCAATCGAGGATGAGGTTGAGATTTACGGTGCATTCAGAAGAAAGAAGCTGTTCAGAATAATGATCAAGTACGTTGCACCGATATTCGTTTTGGCAGTATTGGTATCATCTGTACTTAACTCGTTTGGAATAATCACAATGTAAAATAGGGATGTAAAAAAACATCACCGATCTTTTGACGGCGAAGGGGCTGTTGCTTTAAGCAACAGCCCCGTTTGTCGGCTTTTTTATTATATAGAGTATAATAAATCCGTATATGTCGGGAATGGCCAATAGTCCTTGCCAACAATAGTTTCAAGTGTGTCTGCCGTAGTGCGCAGAGCCTCCATTGCAGGAATTACAGTGTTCTTGTAATACATTCCTGTAGCATACGGATCAAGCTCAGGTACGTTTGTAGCATTGTCAAGGACAGCAATTCTGTCCATAAGCTCCTCTGTAAGAGCAGTAAGCTTCTGTACCATAGCTATCTCGTTGGGTGCATCTATACCAAGTTCTTTTTTAGCTATGACACCTTTTGCGACTGACTTTGTATATTTCAGGCAGGCAGGTAATATTTCCTGATTTGCCATTTCAAGCATTGTAAGCATCTCAAAATGCAGTGTGTTGTTGTACTCCTGCATCATTATTTCGCCGCGTGTTTCTACCTCAATTCTTGAGAATACTCCCTGTGCCTCAAAAAGTTTCACAGATTTTTCAGACTTGAAATACGGCATAGCATCAGGTGTGGTTTCCAAATTAAGCAAGCCTCGTCTTTCGGCTTCTTTTACCCATTCATCACTGTAGCCATTTCCGTTAAAGAGTATACGCTGATGCTCTTTAAATGTCTTTATTGCAAGCTCTAATGCATCCTTTGCAATATTTCTACTGCAATCCAAAATATCTGCAAACTCTGTCAGAGTTTGTGCAACAATGGTATTAAGCACAATGTTTATACCACCGATTGACTGTCTTGAACCAGGTGCTCTGAACTCAAAACGATTGCCTGTAAATGCGAATGGTGACGTTCTGTTGCGATCTGTAGTATCACGCTCAATATCAGGCAGAGTCTCAACACCTGTTTCAATGAGTTCACCCTCTTCGTATTTGACACCGCCGCCATTTATAAGCTGTGTGACAACCTCTGTAAGCTGATCGCCAAGATACATTGAAACAATCGCAGGCGGTGCCTCGTGTGCGCCTAAACGGTGGTCATTTCCTGCTGTTGCAACCGAAACACGTAATATATCGCTGTAATCATCAACAGCCTTTATTACTGCGGCAAAGAACAATAAAAACTGCACGTTTTCAGCAGGTTTCTTGCCTGGTTTTAGCAGATTTTCACCATCTGATGTACCTATTGACCAGTTGTTGTGCTTGCCTGATCCGTTTATGCCCTCATATGGCTTTTCATGGAGCAAGCAGTATAAATCGTGGTGATTTGCGACCTTTTTTAATATCTCCATTGTTATTTGGTTATGATCAGACGCAATGTTTGCTGTTGAGAATACAGGCGCAACCTCGTGCTGTGCAGGTGCCGCCTCGTTATGCTTTGTTTTAGAAAATACGCCGAGTTTCCAAAGCTCCTCGTCAACCTCTTTCATAAATGCCGCAACACGCTCTTTTAGCTGACCAAAATAATGGTCATCCATTTCCTGACCTTTTGCAGGCTTTGCACCAAACAATGTTCTGCCTGTTAAAAGCAAGTCTTTACGTTTATTGCGTAGCTTTTTATCTACTAAGAAATATTCCTGTTCTGCGCCCACATATGTAACAACTCGTGACGGACTTTTACCGAATAATTTTAAAACTCGTTTTGCAGCCTTGTCAATGGCAACCTCTGAACGGAGCAGGGGTGTCTTTTTGTCAAGGACCTCACCTGTATATGACACAAATGATGTGGGAATATATAGCGAATGGTCTTTTATAAATGCAAAGGAGGTAGGATCCCATGCAGTATATCCGCGTGCCTCAAAAGTAGCACGCAAACCGCCTGACGGAAAAGATGATGCATCAGGCTCGCCCATTACAAGCTCCTTTGCAGAGAATTCCATAATAACGGTTCTATCCTGAGTAGGCTGTATGAAAGAGTCATGCTTTTCAGCAGTGAGTCCTGTCATTGGCTGGAACCAATGCGTATAATGGGTACAGCCGTTTTCAATAGCCCAATCCTTCATTGCCGTTGCCATTACTTCTGCAACGCTGTAATCAAGTTTTGTGCCTTCATTTATGGTTTTTAGAAAAGCTTCGTACGTAGCCTCAGGCAGTCTTTCACGCATTGTAGGCAGGTTAAAGACTTTTTCGCCGAATATTGCGGTTACATCACCATTTTTCATCATATTTTATACCTCCATAATTGATTATACCATAAGTAAAAATGCTTGCCCGCAAGGGCATTTTTACGCAGACGTTAATGTAGCAGTCCGTTCGACTTGCACCGCAAGTCCTACTGCGTATATTATACCATATATTTATTACACATTATTATATCTTTTTTTTATGTAATTGTCAACATAATGTAGAAAAATAAAAGCAACAAAAAATGTTATCAAATAAATTTTTAATTTTTTCTTGACAAAAGCAAATATTCGGTATATAATATATGAGAAGTGGGCAAAGGCGTTCATTCATTCGGTTTTTCCGTGTGAATGGCGCCTTTTTTCTTTATTTAGTATACCCACACAAAATACGCAAGAAAGGATTTTGACTATGAATTTAGAAGGTCAGGTGCGAATCCCTTCAGGATGTGCCATTGCGGCGGTCATTTCAAAGGAAGGGAAAAGAATGACAGGTGAGGCTATTACAGAGGCGATGGAACCTATGCATGACCGCAGTAACGGCTTGGGCGGAGGCTTTGCGGCATATGGAATATACCCTGAATATAAAGAATTTTATGCACTGCATTTTTTCTTTAATGACAGGGATACGAGAAAGAACTGCGAGAAGTTCCTTAAAGAAAGATTTGAAATTGTTAAATCAGAGCTTATTCCGACAAGGAAGATACCTGAAATTACCGATGAGCCGATTATATGGAGATATTTTGTAGCACCGCTTAAGTCTATGCTTGTGTCAATGCAGCTTGATGAGAGTGAGTATGTTGCAAGAACTGTAATGAAAATCAATACAGAGATGCATGGAGCATACGTATTTTCAAGCGGTAAGAATATGGGAACGTTTAAGGCTGTGGGTTTCCCTGAGGATGTAGGTGTATTTTATAAGCTTGACGAATACGAAGGCTACAGCTGGACAGCACACGGCCGTTATCCTACAAATACCCCCGGTTGGTGGGGCGGTGCGCATCCGTTTACTTTGCTTGATTATTCAATCGTACATAACGGCGAAATTTCATCGTATGATGCCAACAGAAGATTTATAGAGATGTTCGGATATAAATGTACATTGCAGACAGATACAGAGGTTATTACATATATAATGGATTATCTGATACGCAGACAGGGACTTAACCTTGAGGAAACTGCAAATGTTATTGCGGCTCCGTTCTGGCAGACAATTGAGAATATGGATGATGAAAAAGAGAAAGAGAAATACACATATTTAAGAACAATGTTCCCAAGTCTTTTGGTGACGGGTCCGTTCTCTATAGTATTCGGCTTTAACGGCGGATTGATGGCTTTAAATGACCGTCTGAAACTCCGTTCAATGGTAGTCGGTGAAAAGGACGATAAGGTTTATATCGCAAGTGAAGAGGCGGCAATACGTGTAATGGAGCCTGACGTTAAAGATGTATGGGCACCTGCCGGCGGTGAGCCTGTAATCGTAAAGGTAAAGGAAGGTGTAGATCTGTGAGTGTAGAATTTATATATCCTGAGTTTGAGGTTGTCAGAAATAAGGATAGGTGTATTGCCTGTAGGGTATGTGAAAGACAATGTGCAAACGAGGTTCATAAATATGATAAAGATAGAGGAGTGCTTATTAGCGACGAATCAAAGTGTGTAGACTGTCAGAGGTGCGTTTCGCTATGTCCTACAAGAGCATTAAAAATTATAAAAAGCGACTGTACATTAAAAGAAAATGCAAATTGGAAAAATGATACAATAAAGGAAATATATAAGCAGGCAAACAGCGGTGGTGTGTTGCTTTCATCTATGGGTAACCCAAATCCGCTTCCGGTATATTGGGATAAAATACTTATAAATGCATCCCAGGTTACAAATCCGCCTATAGACCCGTTGCGTGAACCTATGGAAACACGTGTGTTCTTAGGCAAAAAGAACGAGAAAGTAACACGAGATGAGAATGGTAATCTTAAATGTAAGCTTCCACCGCAGATTGAGCTTTCAATGCCTGTAATGTTCTCGGCAATGAGCTATGGCTCAATAAGCTATAATGCACACGAGAGTCTTGCAAGAGCCGCAACAGAGCTTGGAATACTCTATAATACAGGTGAGGGCGGACTCCATGAGGATTTCTATTGTTATGGCGAAAATACAATAGTTCAGGTCGCATCGGGACGATTTGGCGTTCACAAGGATTACCTTGAGGCAGGCCGTGCAGTTGAGATAAAGATGGGTCAGGGTGCAAAGCCGGGTATAGGCGGACATCTGCCGGGAACTAAGATTGTCGGAGATGTATCAAGAACGAGAATGATTCCCGAAGGCTCTGATGCTATTTCACCCGCTCCCCATCATGATATATATTCAATAGAAGATTTAAGACAGCTCGTATTCTCGTTAAAAGAGGCTACAGAGTATAAAAAACCTGTAATCGTTAAGGTTGCTGCGGTACATAATATTGCGGCTATAGCAAGCGGTATTGCGAGAAGCGGTGCTGATATTATTGCTATTGACGGATTTCGCGGCGGTACAGGTGCCGCCCCCACAAGAATACGTGATAACGTAGGTATCCCGATAGAGCTTGCATTGGCATCGGTTGACCAAAGACTTCGCGATGAGGGAATAAGAAACAATGTTTCACTTGTTGTAGGCGGTTCTATCCGTAGTGCATCAGACGTAGTAAAGGCTATTGCCTTGGGTGCAGATGCATGCTATGTTGCTACGGCGGCTCTGCTTGCATTAGGCTGTCATCTATGCAGAACTTGCCAGACGGGTAAGTGTAATTGGGGTATTGCAACTCAACGTCCTGACCTCGTAAAGCGTCTTAACCCAAATGTTGGCAGTGAACGTCTTGTAAGACTTATGACTGCATGGAAACACGAGATTAAAGAGCTTATGGGCGGAATGGGTATTAACTCCATTGAGGCACTGAGAGGAAACAGACTTATGCTCAGAGGCGTTGGACTAAATACAAGGGAACTTGCCATATTAGGCATTTCTCATGCGGGAGAGTGATTGATATGAAACGAGTTTATGCTGATGAAAAATGGTGTATAGGCTGCCATTTATGCGAATATAACTGTGCTTTCGCAAATTCGGGATGTGATGATATGGTAAAAGCACTTAAAGATAAAGAAATACGTCCGAGAATTTGTGTTGAGGACAGAGATAAGATTACATATGCGGTTTCATGCCGTCACTGTGAGGACCCTATATGTGTAAAAAGCTGTATATCAGGGGCACTGCAAAAGCATGACGGAATGATAACAATAGACCAGGATAAATGCATAGGTTGTCTTACTTGTATATTGGTATGTCCATACGGGGCAGTATCAGAGAATGGCACAGGCGTTGTGCAGAAGTGTGAATTATGTCTTGAGAATTCATGCGGAGAGCCTGCGTGCGTGAAGGGTTGCCCAAATCGTGCGTTAATATATGAAGAAAGAGGTGAGTCGTAATGAAAAATTATGTAATAATCGGAAACGGAGTTGCGGCCGCCGGTTGTATTGAGGGAATAAGAAGCGTAGACAAGGAATCAAAGATTACTGTTGTTTCAGCGGAAAATTATCCCGTTTACTGCCGTCCTCTTATCTCATATTATCTTGAGGAGAAAACAACTCTTGAAAAAATGAATTACAGACCTGCTGATTTCTATGATGTAAACGGCTGTGAGGTTGTCTATGGCAAAAATGCCGTATCGGTAAACAAAGATGAAAAGAAAGTTGTATTGGATGATGGAAATGAGATAGCATATGATGCACTTTGCGTTGCATCAGGCTCATCTCCGTTTGTTCCGCCCTTTGCAGGGCTTGACACTGTAGAAAACAAATTCTCATTTATGACAATAGACGATACACTTGCCCTTGAAAAGGCAATAAATAAGGACTCAAAGGTGCTTATTGTAGGTGCAGGTCTTATAGGTCTTAAATGCGCAGAGGGTATAGTCGAAAAAGTATCAGAAATTACAGTATGTGATTTGGCAAACAGAGTTTTATCAAGTATACTTGATAATGAGTGTGCCGAAATTATGCAAAAGCATCTTGAGAAAAACGGAATTAAGTTTATGCTTAGCGACAGTGTTGATAAATTTGACGGCAATCGTGCCGAGATGAAAAGCGGAAAAATTGTTGACTTTGATGTGCTTGTGCTTGCAGTCGGTGTAAGAGCAAATACAAGCCTTGTAAAGGACATAGGCGGAGATGTAAACAGAGGTATTATTGTAGACGACAAGATGCAGACAACAGTTTGCGGCATATACGCCGCAGGCGACTGCAGTGAGGGTAATGATATTTCAGTAGGTCAGAAGAGAGTCCTTGCAATACTTCCGAATGCATACATAGGAGGAAACTGTGCAGGAATCAATATGGCAGGCGGTAATTCGGAGTTTAGTAACGCAGTACCAATGAACTCAATCGGATTTTTTGGCTTACATTCAATGACAGCAGGCAGTTACTACACCGAAGAAGAAGGCGGAGAGCTATATGAGGAAAAGACCGACACAGGCATTAAAAGACTGTATATGAAAGACGGTATTCTCACAGGATATATAATAATCGGCGATATAGCTCGTGCAGGAATTTACACATCTCTTGTCAGAGAAAAAACACCGCTTGATGGCATAAATATGGATTTATTGAAAAAAAATCCGTCTCTTGCAATTTTTTCTCCTGAAATTAGTAGAAAAAAAGTGGAAGGTGTGATATAATATGAATATAAACGCAAAAAATGTTGATTATAAGGATTTAAACGAAGAAATACGAAACGTACAAGGTGACTGTACTGTTTCGGAATGTCTTGGACAGCGTTTTATGGCGGCAGGGATGTCAGATAAGACAATAACCGTTACGGGTATCCCGGGCAATGCCTTAGGGGCATACCTTAACGGAGCCGTAATTGAGGTTATGGGCAATGCTCAGGATGCTGTAGGCGATACCATGAATGATGGTGAAATTATTATTCACGGCAATATAGGCGATGCCGCAGGATATGCCATGAGAGGCGGAAAAATTTTTGTAAAAGGAAATGCGGGATACAGAGCGGGTATTCATATGAAAGCATACAAGGAAAAGAAGCCTTGTATTGTAATCGGCGGAAAGGCGGGAAGCTTCCTTGGCGAATATCAGGCGGGTGGTACTATAATCGTGCTTGGTCTTTGTGATGATACAGGGAGCGATATAGTCGGCAACTATCCGTCAACAGGTATGCACGGCGGAAAAATGTATCTGCGTTCTGATTGCAAAAATATCGAATTTCCTGGTCAGGTAAGCGTTAAAAAAGCGACAGCTGAGGATTTAAAGGAAATAGAAGAAGATATAATAAAATTCTGTGAGCATTTTGAGTGTGATGTAAACGAGATTTTAAATTCAGAGTTTACGATTGTAACACCTGACAGTAAAAATCCGTATAAGCAGATGTACGTAGCAAATTAGCTATAATATTAAGAAAGAGGGTAGAGAAATGAAATATTCTGCACAAGAGGTAATACAATATGTGAATGAGGAGGATGTAAAGTTTATCCGACTTGCATTTTGCGATGTCTACGGCAAACAGAAAAATATTTCTATAATGCGCAGTGAGCTTCCGCGTGCTTTTGAGTATGGAATAACGTTCGATGCATCGTCTATTGAAGGCTTCAGTGACGAGATGTATTCGGATTTGTTCCTGCATCCGGACCCTGAAACACTTGCAGTTCTGCCTTGGCGGCCTGAGCATGGAAGAGTAGTGCGTATGTTCTGTACTATTACAAAACCTAATGGTGAACCTTACGAATGTGATACAAGAAGTATTCTGAAAAAAGCAGTGGCAGATGCAAAGCAAAGCGGTGTAGAATTTTATTTCGGCTCGGAGCTTGAGTTTTATCTCTTTAAGCTTGACGAGAACGGAAATCCGACGAAAATACCGTATGATGAGGCAGGATATATGGATATGGCACCTGAGGACAGGGGCGAAAATATACGCCGTGAGATATGCCTTAATTTAGAACAGATGGGTATATACCCCGAAAGCTCTCATCACGAACAGGGCCCGGGTCAGAACGAGATAGATTTCCGCTATTCAAAGCCGCTCTCAGCCGCTGATGATGCTATGACTTTCCAGACGGTGGTAAAAACAATTTCACGGAGAAACGGTCTTTATGCGGAATTTTCACCAAAGCCAATTCCCGGAAAGCCAGGTAACGGACTGCATATAAATATGTCAGTAAAAAATGACACAAATCACATTCTTCTTCCAAGTATGTTAGCAGGTATAATGGAATACATACGTGACTTGACGGTATTTATGAACCCTGTAGAAGCATCATACGACAGATTAGGTTATGCAAAGGCACCTAAATACATTTCGTGGTCAAGTGAAAATCGTTCACAGCTTATTCGTATCCCTGCGGCAAGCGGTGAGTACCGACGTGCAGAACTGCGTTCGCCCGACCCGATGGCAAATCCGTATTTAGCATATGCACTGCTTATTTATGCAGGACTTTACGGAATAGAGAATAAACTTGATCTTCCCCCTGCGGCAGATGTGAATTTCTATAAGGCGGACAGAAGCATACAAAGACAGTATCGCGAGTTACCCGACACATTGCAAATGGCAAAGAAGATTGCATCTGACAGTGAGTTCGTTGCTAAATATTTACCAAAATCAATAATAAACATATACTGCAGATAAAGTTAATATAATAAAAACAGGAGGTAGCTAAAATGGATCTTAGAGAGCATGCATACAGCATACTTATAGTGTCTGCTGCCGAAAAATTTAATACCTCCATTAAGGAATTATTCCCTGACTTTAACTGCTCAATAATTAAAGTCGAAAAAAACGTAAGCTCTGCAAAACGTGCCCTTGCAGAAAGGGAATACGATATAGTAATAATAAACTCTCCGCTCCCCGACGATGACGGTATAAGATTTGCTATTGATATGTGTTCAGGTAAAAATACAGTAGCACTCCTATTAGTCAGAGCGGAGCTGTATGCTCCTATTTTTGACAAGGTTTCGCCTTACGGTGTATACACATTGTCAAAGCCTATATCAAGACAGGTACTTCGTCAGGCGTTTGATTGGATGGCGGCAACACGCGAAAGACTGCGCCGATTTGAGAAGAAAACACTTGACCTTGAGGATAAGATGCAGGAAATCCGCCTTATAAACCGAGCAAAATGGCTTCTTATAGATAATCTAAAAATGCCTGAGAATGAGGCACACAGATATATAGAGAAACAGGCGATGGATAGGTGTGTGTCAAGAAAAAATATTGCTGAGGAAATTATAAAGACATATTCGTAATGTTGTATAGGTAATTTACAGCCAATGGGTCGTTAATACTTATTTGTAAAAAAATTCATTTTTTTTTAAAAAAAGGGTTGACAAACATATAAATAAGGTGTATAATCTATGACAGTAGCAAGGCAAAGGCGTCTTAGAGCTAAAGCTCTTTTATGTCTTTGTCTTTTTTCAAAAAAAGACAAAACTTAAGGAGGAAAAAACTATGTCGTATGTCGACGAAGTGATTGATCAAGTTATCGCACAGAATCCTACTGAAAAGGAATTTCATCAGGCTGTAAAAGAGGTACTTGATTCAATAAGAGTTGTAGTGGATGCGAATGAAGAACAGTTCAGACGTGATGCACTTCTTGAAAGATTGGTAAACCCGGAAAGGCAATTCAAGTTCAGAGTTCCTTGGGTTGATGATAATGGTCAGGTTCATGTTAATACAGGATATCGTGTTCAGTTTAACAGTGCTATAGGTCCATACAAGGGCGGAATAAGACTTCATCCGTCAGTAAATATTGGTATCATCAAATTCCTTGGATTTGAGCAGATATTTAAGAACTCATTGACAGGTCTTCCCATAGGCGGAGGTAAAGGTGGTTCAGATTTCGATCCGAAGGGTAAGTCTGACAGAGAAATTATGGCATTCTGCCAGAGTTTTATGACGGAGCTTTGCAAGTACATCGGTGCAGATACTGACGTTCCTGCAGGTGACATCGGAACAGGTGCTCGTGAAATCGGTTATATGTTCGGTCAGTACAAGAGAATTCGCGGATTGTTCGAGGGAACTCTTACAGGTAAAGGTCTTTCATACGGCGGTTCTTTAGCAAGAACAGAGGCTACAGGCTACGGACTATTATATTTAACAGATGCTATGCTTAAGAGAAACGGCATGGATATCAAGGGCAAGACAGTTCTTGTATCAGGTTCAGGTAACGTTGCAATATATGCAACAGAAAAAGCACAGCAGTTGGGTGCAAAGGTTGTTACAGTATCTGACTCAACAGGTTGGGTATATGATCCTGACGGTATTGATGTTGCAGCTCTTAAGGAAATCAAAGAGGTTAAGAGAGCAAGACTTACAGAGTATAAGAATTACAGACCTAATTCAGAATACCACGAGGGCAGAGGCGTATGGACAGTTAAAGCAGATATTGCTCTTCCATGTGCTACTCAGAACGAGCTTAATATTGATGATGCAAAAGCATTGGTTGCAAATGGTATCACAGCAGTTGCTGAAGGTGCTAATATGCCTACAACAGCAGAAGCTACAGAGTACTTACAAGAGAATAATGTTCTCTTTGCTCCAGGTAAGGCCGCAAATGCAGGCGGTGTTGCAACATCAGCTCTTGAAATGTCACAGAACAGTGAAAGACTAAGCTGGTCATTCGAGAAGGTTGATTCAATGCTTAAGGACATCATGGTTAACCTATTCAACAACATTGACAATGCGGCAACTAAGTATGGATTTGAAGGTAACTATGTAGTAGGTGCAAATATCGCAGGCTTTGAAAAGGTTGTAGATGCAATGAATGCACAGGGTATAGTATAATTTATACTAATTTCACATATTATAAATATAGTTAATGACAAGGCAACGGCGTCTTTAATGATAAAACATTAAAGACGCCGTTTCTTTTCATAATAAATAAAAGGAGATGTATTTTAATGACAAAGGTATCAGACTATTTCGGTTGTTTGGTTTTTGATGACAGAATTATGAAATCAAGACTATCATCAAAAGTCTATAACTCACTGAAAAAGACGATTGATGAGGGTGCTCAGCTTGATAGTTCTGTTGCAAATGCTGTTGCTGATGCTATGAAAGAGTGGGCAATAGAAAATGGTGCGACACATTACACGCATTGGTTCCAGCCTCTTACAGGTGTTACTGCTGAAAAGCATGACGGATTTATCACCCCTGCTCCTGATGGCGGAGTAATGATGGATTTTTCAGGCAAGGAGCTTATCAAGGGCGAGCCTGATGCATCATCGTTCCCATCAGGCGGATTAAGAGCAACTTTTGAGGCTCGCGGATATACAGCATGGGATCCTACATCATATGCTTTTATTAAGGGAAAGACATTATGTATTCCTACAGCGTTCTGTTCATATGGAGGCGAGGCACTTGACAAAAAGACACCATTGCTTCGTTCTATGGAGGCATTGAACAAGCAGGCGCTTCGTATCTTGGAGCTTTTCGGTACAGAGGCAAAGTGCGTACGAACATCTGTCGGTCCTGAACAGGAATATTTCTTAATTCCGAAAGAGCTATACGATAAGCGTAAGGATTTAATTTACACAGGCAGAACACTTTTCGGTGCAAAACCGCCGAAGGGTCAGGAAATGGATGATCACTATTTCGGTGTTATTAAGCCGAGAGTTGAGGCTTATATGACAGAGCTTAATGAGGAGCTTTGGAAGCTTGGCATACTTGCTAAGACACAGCATAATGAGGTTGCTCCCGCTCAGCATGAACTTGCACCGATTTATACAACTACAAATATTGCAACTGACCATAACCAGCTTACTATGGAGATTATGCAGAAGGTTGCATCACGTCACGGTCTTGTATGCTTGCTTCATGAAAAGCCATTTGCAGGCGTAAACGGATCAGGTAAGCACAACAACTGGTCAATGGCAACAGATACAGGTGTAAACCTTCTATCACCTGGTGAGACACCGTATGAGAATGCACAATTCTTATTGTTCCTATGTGCAGTTATTAAAGCAGTTGATGATTATCAGGATTTATTGAGAATTTCAGTTGCTACGGCAGGAAATGACCACAGACTTGGTGCTAACGAAGCACCGCCCGCAGTTATTTCAATATTCCTTGGCGATGAGCTTAACGCAGTGTTAGAAGCAATCGAGAACGACACTCCGTATAACGGCACAGAGAAAACACAGATGAAGCTTGGCGTTGATGTTCTTCCTAAATTTAACAGAGATGCTACAGACAGAAACAGAACATCACCTTTCGCATTCACAGGTAACAAATTTGAGTTCCGTATGCTTGGATCTTCTAACAGTATCGCTTGTGCAAATATTATGCTTAACAGTGCGGTTGCAGAGAGCCTGGAGATATATGCTGACAGACTTGAGAAGGCAGTGGATTTTGAAACAGCACTTCACGAGATGATTAAAAAGACAATTAAAGATCATAAGCGTATTATCTTTAACGGCAATGGATACGATGATGAGTGGATTAAGGAGGCTACGGAAAAGAGAGGTCTTATGAACCTTCGTACAACTCCTGATGCTATCCCGCATCTTCTTGATAAGAAAAACGTTGATATGCTTACACATCACAAGGTGTTCTCAGAAACAGAGCTTAAGTCACGTTGCGAAATCACACTTGAAAACTACTGCAAGACAGTTACAATCGAAGCAAATACAATGTCAGAGATTGCAAGACGTGAGATTTTGCCAGCTATTGAGGAGTATACAGCATTCTTGGCAAAGACAGCTAAAAACAAGAAAGCAGTTGATGATTCAGTACCATGTACATATGAAACAGACGTTATCAAAAAGCTATCAGGTCTGGCAAGTCAGATATATAGCGGATTAGACGAACTTGACAAGGCAGTTATCAAGCTTTCAGATGCAGCAGATGTTGAGGAAGAAGGATATATGATTCGTGACGAGTTACTGCCGAAGATGAACGAAGTAAGAGTAGCATGTGATGAGGCAGAAGTAATCACAGCAGAAAAATTCTGGCCATTCCCAACATATGGTGATTTAATATTTGGGGTCAGATAAATATATAAAAGAAAAAGACATATAAAGAGGTGTTTTATCATGACAGTTGAATTTTGGTTTTTGATAGGTGCGGCATTGGTTTTCTGGATGCAGGCAGGATTTGCGATGGTTGAGACGGGCTTTACAAGAGCAAAGAACGCAGGAAACATCATTATGAAAAATCTTATGGATTTTTGTATCGGTACAGTTGTATTCTCACTTTTGGGTTATACGCTTATGATGGGTGAAGATACATTCTTCGGTTTGATTGGTCTTCCGAATATGGACTTATGGGCAAACTTTAAGGACTTTATTGCAAGCCCGGCAGATGGTAGCTTCACAGGTGCATCAACATTCGTATTTAACCTTGTGTTCTGTGCAACAACAGCTACAATCGTATCAGGTGCTATGGCAGAGAGAACAAAGTTCTCAGCGTATTGTATTTACTCAGGTGTAATTTCACTTATTGTCTACCCTATAGAGGCTCACTGGATTTGGGGCGGCGGCTGGCTATCAGCTTTAGGCTTCCATGACTATGCAGGTTCATGTGCGATTCATATGGTCGGCGGTGTTGCGGCTCTTGTAGGTGCAATCTTCCTTGGACCACGTATCGGTAAGTATGTAAAGGATAAGGAAGGCAAGGTTGTCAAGGTAAATGCTATCCCAGGTCACTCAATCACACTTGGTGCACTCGGTGTATTCATTCTATGGCTTGGCTGGTACGGATTTAACGGCGCTGCCGCAACATCAGCATCAGAGCTTGCTTCAATATTCTTAACAACAACGATTGCCCCCGCAGTTGCAACAGTTGTAACAATGATATTTACATGGGTAAAGAATGGTAAGCCTGACGTTTCAATGTGTCTTAACGCATCACTTGCAGGTCTTGTAGGTATCACAGCAGGCTGTGACGCACTTGATGCAATAGGTGCAAGTGTAGTCGGTATCGTATCAGGTATCTTGGTAGTAGTTGTTGTTGAATTCCTTGACCTTAAGCTTCACATTGACGACCCTGTCGGTGCTGTAGGCGTACATATGGCAAATGGTATCTGGGGTACTTTGGCAGTAGGTCTTCTTGCAAACCCTGATGCTCCTGCAGGACTTAATGGTCTGTTCTATACAGGATCATTCGAGCTACTTGGAATACAGGTATTAGGTGTTATCGCAGTTGCAGTATATGCGGCAATAATGATGGCAATAGCATTCGCATTGATTAAGAAGTTCCACGGATTGCGTGCAACGGCAGAAGAGGAGATTGCAGGTCTTGATATGTGCGAGCATGGACTCCCGAGTGCATATCCTGACTTTGCTAATGCAGTCAATAAGTACAGCACATATTCGGATTATGAAGATGCAACAGTTGTAAGCGGTAACGAGCCTGTTGCTGAAGCAGTTCCTGTTAAGAAGGTACCGACATTTAATGACGGAACAACACCGAAGCTTACAAAGATTGAAATTATCTGTAAGGAAGCACGATTTGATGCTCTTAAGACTGCTCTTACAAGACTTGGCATCACAGGTATGACAGTATCTCACGTTATGGGTCACGGCGTACAGCAGGGTAAGCCTGAATACTACAGAGGTGTACCTGTTGAATCAACTCTACTTCCTAAAATTCAGGTTGATATCGTTGTAAGCAGTATCCCTGTAAATGACGTAATCGAAACAGCTAAGAAGGTTCTATATACAGGTCATATCGGCGACGGTAAGATATTCGTTTACGATGTTGAAAATGTAGTTAAAGTAAGAACAGGCGAAGAAGGATTTGACGCATTACAGGACGTTGAATAACATAAAAAAGTATCATATGCAGAGTGGGATAAATCCGCTCTGCATTGGTGCGTATCTTTCGAAGAATTAAAAACACCTCTATTAAAAAATTGAATAACGTATGAATATAGTAATAATGTCTCTTAATTCTGTAATAACGATGGTAATGTAAATTAATGGAGAAATAATAGCGGAAAATGATTGATTTATCACTCGTAATGTGTTATAATTGAAATAATTATATATATTACGAAAGGAAAGATATATGAAAGTTAATATACTGCATCTTTTCCCTGATTTGCTTGATCAGTATTTTGATTCAGGCAACATTCAATGCTTAAGAAAACGGCTCCAATGGCGGAACATAGAGTGTGAAGTATCTTGCATAAAACGGGGGGACCCTTTGATTGACCTTTCCGATACGGATATAATATTCATAGGCGGCGGTGCGGACAAGGAACAGCTTTATGTCTGCCGTCATCTCTTGGGATATAAAACCGAGCTTAATGAATATGTCCAATCAGGCGGTTCGCTCCTTGCTATATGCGGCGGGTATCAGCTTTTGGGGAAATATTACAAGCTCCATGACGAAACAATAAACGGGCTTGAAATCCTTGACATATATACAGAACAGGGTGATAAACGTCTTATCGGAAACACTGTTTTGGAATGTGATTTTTTGGACAAGGCTCACAACAAAGTAGTCGGATTTGAAAATCACGGCGGCAGAACACATATAGGAAA
>CADBPJ010000202.1 GCA_902796445.1 uncultured Ruminococcus sp.
CCGCCGAGTAGCAAGGCTACGAGGGTTATCCCGTAGTGTACGTGGGTACTCGAGGGACGGTTTTCGTTCGTAGTTTGACGGCATTTAATAAAAGAAAATCTGCAAATTCGCAGATTTTCTCCGAAATAATCAATTTTGTAATGCTTTTTAGCAATTAATCTATATTTTGATATAGATTGATTCGCCGTCAAACGATCGGTGCTGTTTTTTTACATCCTCTTTTGTATAAAATATGGAATGGGAGGAGATATAGGTATGAATAAACCAACATATGCACTTGCGCTTGCAGGCGGAGGAACTCGCGGCGCTTTTGAAGTTGGTGTCTGGCAGGCCTTAAAAGAATTGGGCATTGAAATTTCTGCGATTGTCGGCACTTCCATAGGTGCTGTAAACGGTGCTGTTTTTGTATCAGGTGTTGAGTCGGAGGAGCTCTGGAAGAATATCAGTGCAACGGACATAATAGATATAGAGGGTGATAATATGTTTTCATTTGCCTCTTTTATTTCTACCATAAAGCAAATCGCAAACGGCGGCGTTGATGCCACTGCTTTTGATGAGTTCTTGACAAAACACATTGATGAAGACAAAATCCGAAACAGTAAAATAGAGTACGGATTATGCACATACAGAACAGATACAAAGGAAACGGAAGAACTTTTTGTTGATCAAATACCACAGGGTGAGTTGGTTGATTATATTGCCGCGAGCGCAAATTTCCCCGTATTCAAACGAAAGAAAATTGACGGCATAGAATATATTGACGGCGGAGTAAAAAATAATCTGCCCATAAATATGCTGATTGAAAAGGGATACAATACTATAATAACTGTCACAGTAAAAGGAATTGGTCTGACAAAAAATATTGACCATAGCGGAATTAACCTGATAGATATCAACTGTCGCACACCTGAGGTTGGGATAATGGAGTTTGATACGGATGGTATCTCACGCAGTATAAAAAGCGGATACTACGAATGTATGCGGGTGTTTGGCAAATACGCAGGTAAGCTATACTCCATAACCCCACAATCTTATAACAACGCACAGCTTATCTATGGCAAAGACTTGATTAATGGAGTTGAGGCCGCATCTATAATGTGCAGAATTGATCCTTATCGTGTGTATACCTTTGATGAGTTATGCAATAAACTTATGATAAACTATAAATATTCAAAAAAATTATCACTTTTAGTCAAAGCAATGAGTAGTGCTATCCCTGCCAAAGGCGTTTTAGAACGTTTAGGTAAATTTTACAGTGCCGCAAACGCAGTTGTATATTTGAAAAAACAGAAAAAAATCACCTAAAAAAGACAAAAAGACTTGTTTTTTGACTCAATATATTGTATAATATAATTGTGTAGTTGTATACTCTAAATAATGGCGAAAGGCAGGCAATACAGATGAAAAAATTTTTAATAATTGTAATCTCGCTTGTCCTTTTGGCTGTTACTGCATACGGAATTGCGTATTTTGTTATGCCTGTAAGCTCTATAGAGCTTAATCAATACACACACAGTGTAGGGTTTATATGTGATAACGCCTATATTGTACGGGAAGAAGCAGTTTACTATTCTGATGCTGAAGGCGTTGTCTATAACATCGCTTCTAATGGCGACAGAATAAGCCTGAATACAGAGATAAGCACAGTATACAGCGGTAATGCGAACGTTGATGCTTTGAAAAAACTTAACACCATAGATTTACAAATTAACAAGCTGAAATCTAACGATCACAGCAGTAAGCTTTATAATACAGATTCAGATGCTAACGAAAATCGTATTGCCGAGAAAATAAGCGAGCTTCCACAGCATGCACAAGATGACAATGTTGCCGAGGTCCGCAACATAAAAGATACTATCAATGCCATACGCAGCGGTAATTCTCTGTCTACAGATGAGCAAATAAATGAACTTAAAACGGAACGTGCAAGAATAGAAAATGGTATATCAGGCAAAAAATATGACATAATCTCTGAACATTCAGGAATATTTTCTCCATATATAGACGGGCTTGAATTTGTACTTGTCCCTGATAAAATAGAACAGCTTACACCAGAACAACTGCTAAATATCGAGTCTGATAAAAGTGAATATGTAAACGGCAAGACAGTTTCTTCAGGTACGCCTGTATGTAAAATTATGAATAACCACACATGGTACATCGCAGGTGTAACAAATAAGAATTATGCTGAGCAACTTAAGTCACGAAAAAATGTTACAGTGCGATTTACAAATGTTACAGACTCTGATGTTAAAGCAGAAGTTATTTATACGGGCGAAGCTGACGACAACGAAAATTGTATTTTCATTTTAAAGATAAGCTCATACCTTGAAAGTGCTTTTTCATACAGAAATGTAAGTGCACATATAGTATTTGAAGAATACACAGGTTACAAGGTCCCTGTCGATTCAATCCGTACGGGCGATGGACTGAACAATTATTATGTCATAGCACGTGAGGGCTCAAATTCCTATGAGTGCGAGGTGGATGTACTCTATACTGATGCTACCGAAGGATTTTCTGTAATAACAGCAAGAAATGATGCAAAATTTAAACTTGGTGCAATGGAAAGAATTGTAACAGGCGAAAGATAGCATAAGAAAGGGCGGGGGTTGAAATGTGCATAGAATCACGGCTTAATGATGTGAAAGCACGAATACGTGCCGCCGCAAAAGAATGTGGCAGAGTGCCCGAGGATATAAAGCTTATTGCTGTAACAAAGACCTATCCTATAGAGGCGATGAATGAAGCAATAAGGCTGGGTGTTACGGATATAGGCGAAAACAAACCTCAGGAAATCCGCGATAAGTTTGACAATGTATCGCCTGTTAATTGGCATTTAATAGGTCATTTGCAGACAAACAAAGTGAAGTATATTATTGACCGTTGCACGTTAGTGCATAGTGTTGATTCAATAAAGCTTATGGCAGAAATTGATCGTCAGGCACAAAATCATAACAGAGATATTGATATACTTATTCAAGTGAATATTTCAGGCGAAGAATCAAAATCAGGAATTGCCCCTGATGAGTTGCCGTTACTTTTAGAATATGCAAAAAATCTTACAAACACACACGTTAAGGGGCTTATGACAATAGCTCCAAAATGCGATATTGATGAAGTGTCCCGACACTTCAGTAATATGAAGGAGTTGTTTGACCAAACTGCCAAACAATCATATAAAAATGTAACTATGACCGAACTTTCGATGGGTATGAGCGGTGATTTTGAAACTGCAATTAAACATGGAGCTACTATGGTACGCATAGGCAGCCTGATATTCGGTCCAAGAAATTATAATTAACAAAAGGGGAGTGTTTTTATGTCATTTTTAGACACAGCCAGACGAGTATTTAGCGGCAAGTCAGAGGATTATTATTATGATGACGAACGCTATGAAGATGAGGATATTGATGAATACGAGGAGGATGAACCGAGAAGATCATATTTTTCATTTTTGGGCCGCAAGAGTGAAAAATATGAAGATGTTGACGAAGAAGAGTCAGAAGAGCCACGTAGCAGCTTTGCATCAAGTTATGCATCACGTGCGTCTTACGTATCTAAAGAGAAATCTGCTCCAATTAATCAGAAATCAACCTCTTTTTCAAGGCCAAATCTTTCAGGTGTAGAGGTAACAGTGTATTATCCTTCATCATTTGATGATTCTATGCGAATTATTCGTGAGGTAAAGTCAAACAAGATTACACTTTTCGATGTTTCCGCCATTCCCTCCGATGACGAAGCTCGCAGAGTTGTTGACTACATAGGCGGTGCGGCATTCGGTATGGAGTGTCCCTTTGAAAGACTATGCCCAAGCATATTCTGCATAGCTCCTGCAGGTGTTAAGCTTGATACTAAAAAGAGATATTGATGGATATTGACGAAAAACTGCTTTTATCTAAAACGGATGACTTGTTCCGACTCTGCAACAAGTACGCAACGGCAAGATTTTCCGATTTTCTTGATGGTGCTGAGCTCTCAATTATTGACGACAAAACGGTTATGCCATTTGACTGCAACATAGCCTATTATGGCGGTTATGATGGCTCGGAAAAGAAAATTCTCGGAGTATTCCCGCAGTGGGAGGAGCCTGATTTTAATGCATTTCCTATAGTATGCCTTAAAGTTATGGGAGGCTACAGCAGAAAACTTACTCATCGTGATTATCTTGGTACTGTGATGGCGTTAGGTATTACACCCCAAAAGCTTGGCGATATTGTTGTTTTTGACAAAGGTGCGTATATTTTTATACACGCAGATGTTGCCGAATATGTACACGATAACCTGCATAAAATAGGTAATCAGGGTGTAAAAACAGAGGTAATATCGGATTTAACTCAGATAACTGTAGAACGCAAATACAAAACCATCGGTGCGATTTGTGCCTCGCCCCGCCTTGATGCAGTTGTGGGCGCTGCGGCAAATGTATCACGTGCCCAGGCATCGGTGCTGATAAATTCCGCTAAGGTAAAATTGAACCATCGCCAAACCGCAGAAACTGCCAAACCTGTTAAAGAGGGGGATTTATTATCCATCAGAGGCTACGGAAGATTTTTGGTTCATAGCTTTGATGGAGAAACACGCAAACAAAGATTGCATATTACACTGAAACAATATATTTAATCGGGAAGGGACTTGGTTTATATGTTAAGACCTATTGATATTCAGAATAAGGAGTTTGAAAAAAAGCTTAAGGGCTATGATTGCGATGCAGTCGATGATTTTCTTGATATTGTTATACAGGATTATGATGCACTGTGCAAAGAAAATAAAGCATTAATTGATAAAATCAAGATGCTTACAGAAACAGTTGAGCATTACAAGGAGGCAGAGGATACTATTCAAAAATCCTTGGAGGTAGCACAACAGTCAGCACAGGATATGAAAAATAATGCATCAATGGAAGCAGAGGCTATTGTAAATCGCGCCAAGCTTGATGCGACACGCCTTGCACGTCAGATAGATGATGAGCATATTAAAAAGCATCAGGAAATGCTCAAAATGAAGCAAGAGATAGACACATACAAATTGCGTGTTAAAACAGTTTGCGAGAATTTAATTAAAACGATTGACGAAATTTAACTCTAAATAGATGCAAAACACATAAAAAATGAGGTGCTGTTGCTTAACGCAACAGCACCTCATTTTTTTATTTAATCTCGTCGTTGGGAATTTCCTCACCATGCATAGTGATATTGATGTCCTTATACATACTCATACCTGTACCTGCAGGGATAAGCTTACCAATAATTACATTTTCCTTAAGTCCCATCAACGGGTCAACCTTACCCTTGATTGCCGCATCTGTCAATACCTTTGTGGTTTCCTGGAATGATGCCGCTGACAAGAATGACTCGGTTGCAAGAGATGCCTTAGTAATACCCAAAAGCACAGGTGAAGCTATTGCTTCGGCACCGCCCTTTGCTACTGCTGCCTCGTTCTCCTCATCATACTCAAGACGGTCTGTCAATGAACCGATAAGAAGATTAGTATCACCTACATCTTCAACTCTTACCTTACGCAACATCTGGCGTGTGATAACCTCAACGTGTTTATCGTTGATATCAACACCCTGCATACGGTATGTTCTCTGTACTTCACGTGTAATATACATCTGTACCGCATCAGGTCCGTTTATCTTCAATATGTCATTGGGGTTAACAGAACCTGCTGTTATCTCGCCGCCCTTTTCTACGTAGTCACCACTACGAACCTTTATAGTAGCACCGTAAGGAATAGCATATGTGATACTCTCGCCATCCTCATCGTTTGTGATAATAACCTCACGTCTGTTCTTTGCATCATTAACCTTAACATTACCGGCAATTTCACTGATAATAGCAACACCCTTAGGCTTTCTTGCCTCGAACAATTCTTCGATACGCGGAAGACCCTGCGTAATATCGCTTCCTGATGCAACACCGCCCGCATGGAATGTTCTCATTGTAAGCTGTGTACCCGGCTCACCGATTGACTGTGCCGCAATGATACCAACTGCTTCGCCGATATTAACAAGTGTGCCTGTTGCAAGGTTTTTACCATAACACTTAGCACATACTCCAACCTTTGACTTACAAGTCAGGACTGAACGTATCTTGACCTTTGAAATACCTGCTTTTACTATCTTGTCGGCCTGGCGCAGGCTTATCATATCACCTGCCTTAACAATTACTTCGCCATTTTCCGGATTTACAATGTCTTCCCAAGAAATTCTGCCCTCAATACGATCGTACAACGGCTCGATTATTTCCTGTCCATCACGTATATCCTCAATTTCTGCATACTTATTAGTACCACAATCAATTTCACGAACAATAACATCCTGAGCTACGTCAACAAGACGTCTTGTAAGATAACCTGAATCGGCAGTTCTTAGCGCCGTATCTGTAAGACCCTTTCTCGCACCATGTGATGATACGAAATACTCAAGTACATTCAGACCCTCACGGAAATTAGCACGGATAGGAATTTCGACTGTTCTACCCTGTGTATCAGCCATAAGTCCACGCATAGCAGCAAGCTGTCTGATCTGGTTTGTCGATCCACGGGCTCCTGAGTCCGCCATCATGTAGATGGGGTTAAACTCACCCAAATGCTCAAGCATGGCATCTGTTACCTGACTTGATGCGTCTGCCCAAATCTTGATTACCTGCTCATAACGCTCCTCGTTGCTTAACAAACCAAAGCGATACTTAGCCGCAATTTCCTCGACCTGCTTTTCAGCCTCTGCAAGAATTGTCTTCTTTGACTCAGGAACGTTGATGTCAGACACTGAAACCGTCAATGCACCTATTGTCGAATACTTATAGCCTGTTGACTTGATGTTATCAAGCATAACGGCTGTTACCGATACTCCATGAACATCAATACACTTGCCGATTATGTTACCAAGTTGTGATTTCTTAACTATGAAATCGATCTCGTAATCGAGTGCATTTTCAGGGTTAGTTCTGTCTACAAAACCAAGATCCTGCGGAATATTGTTGTTGAATATTATTCTGCCCGCTGTTGTTTCAATAATCTTTGATAGTATTTCACCATCGATTTCCTTTGTAACCTTTACGCCTATACGTTCATGCAATGTAATTACGTGGTTTGTATATGCCAAAAGCGCCTCATCAGGTGAAAGGAATGTCTTTTTAGTAACCTTTTTCGCCATTGCAAGGAAGTTCTGTACAGATACTGTAACAGGTTTCTTTTCAGTTGCAATAGTTATTGGGTTTACATTATTTATCTTTGTTTCGTTGAGCTTTACCTTTTCAAGTGTCAGAACATACTCAAATGCCTGCTGCCATGATGAGAATGTTTCAATGACTGCCTCTTCATCTACAACGCCAGGTGTCTCGTCTGATGCTGCAAGAAGCTCACATAAAGCCGTCTCTTTTGTATCATCGCCAAGAATTGTTTCGTATATTTTCTTGTAGTCCTCGCATACTATTGTCAGATAGTATGATCCCAAAAGCATATCCTGTGAAGGAACTGCAACAGGATGACCGTCCTGCGGTTTTAGTAGGTTGTTTGCTGAAAGCATCAGGAAACGCGCCTCTGACTGCGCTTCAGGTGATAGAGGAACGTGAATAGCCATCTGGTCACCGTCAAAGTCGGCATTGTATGCTGTACATACCAACGGGTGAAGCTTTAATGCTCTGCCCTCAACAAGCTTTGGCTCAAATGCCTGTATACCAAGTCTGTGTAGTGTGGGGGCACGGTTCAACAGAACAGGATGCTCCTTGATTACGTCCTCAAGCACGTCCCAAACCTCGACACGTGTACGCTCTACCATACGTTTTGCACTCTTAATGTTATGTGCAATACCGCGTGATACAAGCTCCTTCATAACAAACGGCTTAAACAGCTCGATTGCCATTTCTTTTGGTACACCACACTGATATATCTTCATTTCAGGGCCGACAACGATAACTGAACGGCCTGAATAGTCAACACGTTTACCAAGCAGGTTCTGTCTGAAACGTCCTTGCTTACCCTTTAGTAAATCTGAAAGCGACTTAAGCGCTCTGTTTCCCGGGCCTGTTACTGTTCTTCCGCGACGGCCGTTGTTGATAAGTGCATCAACAGCCTCCTGAAGCATACGCTTCTCGTTACGGATAATGATGTCAGGCGCACCAAGCTCTAAAAGTCTCTTTAATCTGTTGTTTCTGTTTATAACACGTCTGTACAAGTCATTCAAATCACTCGTTGCAAAACGTCCGCCATCAAGCTGTACCATAGGACGTAAATCAGGCGGAATTACAGGAACTATGGTCAAAATCATCCACTCGGGACGGTTACCTGAAACTCTGAATGCTTCTACGATTTCAAGTCTTTTTATAATACGAGCCTTTTTCTGTCCCTGTGCATCTTCAAGCTCTGCCTTTAATGACTCTGCCAATCCTTCTACGTCAATCTTTTCGAGCAGGGTTTTTATTGCCTCTGCACCCATTCCTGCTTCAAATGCATCTTTGCCATACTTCTCGTAATATTCGTTGTATTCTTTATCCGAAAGTACCTGACCCTCAACAAGGTCATTATTTACAAGGTCTGTATTTACATATGTTACTATATATGATGCAAAATACAACACCTTTTCAAGCTGACGTGGTGAAAGGTCAAGCATCAAACCGATTGATGAGGGAACGCCCTTAAAATACCAAATGTGTGACACAGGAGTAGCAAGCTCTATATGCCCCATTCTCTCACGACGCACCTTTGACTTTGTAACCTCAACGCCGCAACGCTCGCAGACTTTGCCTTTATATCTTATTTTCTTATACTTACCGCAATGACATTCCCAGTCCTTAGTAGGTCCGAAAATCTTTTCACAGTACAATCCGTCCTTTTCAGGCTTTAATGTGCGGTAATTTATAGTTTCAGGCTTTGTTACCTCGCCGTATGACCAATTCAGAATAGTCTCAGGTGAGGCAAGGCCTATTTTAATTGCTTCAAATTTGTTAAATTCTAACATTTGAAATCCTCCATGCTCTATCGTCAAATCAAATCAATGTCATCGCCGTAATCTTCATCTTCTGCAAAGTCCTCGTCAAGACCATAATCGTAATCATCGTCATCTTCGAGGAGCATATTAGCATCGTCAAGATCCGACTCGTCAAATGAATCACTTATTCCGTCTGCCTCTTCCATTGTACCCATCAATTCCTGATTGATAACATCATCGTCATCGTCCATTGATGCATCAAGATCTATCTCTTCCATATTATTGTTAAGAATTCTAATGTCGAGTGCCAATGACTGAAGCTCTTTAACAAGTACCTTGAATGATTCAGGAATACCTGACTGCGGAATATTTTCGCCCTTAACAATAGACTCATATGCCTTAACACGGCCAACTATATCGTCTGACTTAACTGTAAGAATTTCCTGCAGCGTATATGCTGCACCATATGCCTCAAGTGCCCAAACTTCCATTTCACCGAAACGCTGTCCGCCGAACTGTGCTTTACCGCCAAGCGGCTGTTGTGTTACAAGCGAGTACGGACCTGTTGAACGAGCATGAATCTTATCGTCAACAAGATGGTGCAGTTTCAGATAGTACATTATTCCGACAGTAACAGGATTATCAAATTTCTCACCTGTACGTCCGTCATATACTACTGATTTATAAGTTTCGCTCAAGCCTGCTTCTTTAAATGCCTCCTTAAGATCCTCGTCCTGCGCACCATCAAATACAGGTGTTGCAATCTTTATAAATCTGCCGGGACGCTTTGCATCATATGCCTCAAGCACTGCTTCACGGAAATTGTCGCTTGTAATCTTTTCAAGCTCTTCTCGTGTCTTTAAGCTTAGGTTTCTGTATGCATAACCCAAATGCATTTCAAGCACCTGACCAATATTCATACGTGACGGAACGCCAAGCGGGTTAAGCACAATCTGTAGCGGAGTACCATCCTCCAAAAATGGCATATCCTCCTGCGGAAGTACACGTGATACGACACCCTTGTTACCATGACGGCCCGCCATCTTATCACCTACGCTTATCTTACGCTTCTGTGCGATGTAGCATACAACCGCCTCGTTTACACCTGCGGCAACCTCGTCACCATTTTCTCTTGTGAATTTCTTAATATCTACTATAATACCTGACTCGCCGTGCGGTACTCTTAGTGATGTGTCACGTACCTCACGTGCCTTTTCGCCGAAGATTGCACGGAGCAGTCTTTCTTCAGCTGTAAGCTCTGTTTCGCCCTTAGGTGTCACCTTACCTACAAGTATATCACCTGCATGTACCTCTGCACCTATTCTTATAATTCCGTTTTCATCAAGATCTTTTAATGCGTCCTCCGAAACATTAGGAATATCTCTGGTGATTTCCTCAGGTCCTAATTTTGTATCTCTTGATTCACATTCATATTCCTCCATATGGATTGATGTGAATACATCGTTTTTAACAAGCTCTTCGCTGATAAGAACAGCGTCCTCGTAGTTATAACCCTCCCAGGTCATAAATCCGATAAGAATGTTCTTACCCAATGCAAGCTCGCCGTTATCCATAGCAGGGCCGTCAACGATTATATCACCGCGTGAAACTCTTTCGCCCTCAGATACAATAGGTCGCTGGTTTATACATGTGCTCTGGTTTGAACGAACGAACTTAATCAGCTTATGCTCGTGACGGATACCGCTGTCGCCGAGGATTACAATCTTATCAGATGCAACCTTTTCAACAACACCATCTTCTTTTGCAAGCACTGCCGAGCCTGAATCCTTGGCAACCTTATGCTCAATACCCGTACCAATAATAGGTGAATCTGTTGTTAGTAGCGGCACTGCCTGACACTGCATGTTTGATCCCATCAACGCACGGTTAGCATCGTCGTTTTCAAGGAATGGGATACAAGCTGTAACTACTGATACAAGCTGACGCGGAGATACGTCCATATAGTCAATTCTTGACGGCTCAACCTCAAGGATTTCCTCACGGTGACGTGCAGAAACCTTCTTTGACAGGAATGATCCGTCCTCCGCAAGAGGCTCGTTCGCCTGTGCGATAGTGTAACCATCCTCTACGTCTGCTGTCATATACTCGATTTCGTCTGTGACCTTACCATCAATAACCTTACGGTATGGTGCCTCAACAAATCCGTATTCATTAATTCTTGCAAATGTTGCAAGTGATGTTATAAGCCCGATGTTAGGGCCTTCAGGAGTCTCGATAGGACACATTCTGCCGTAGTGAGAATAGTGAATATCTCGAACTTCAAAGCCTGCACGCTCTCTTGACAAGCCACCCGGACCCAATGCAGAAATTCTTCTCTTATGACGAAGCTCTGCCAACGGGTTTGGTTGGTCCATAAACTGTGATAGCTGTGATGAGCCGAAGAACTCATTTATTGTAGCTATAATCGGTCTGATATTTATAAGTGATGACGGTGTGATTATTTCAAGCTCCTGTGTTGACATACGTTCACGAACTGTTCTTTCCATTCTTGAAAGACCAATTCTGAACTGGTTCTGCAACAACTCGCCTACGCATCTTAGACGACGGTTACCTAAATGGTCAATATCGTCGCAAGTGCCTGTGCCCTTTGCAAGGTTCAAGCAGTAGTTGATTGATGCGAATATATCGTCAATCGTAATATGCTTCGGGCTTAACTCTGCAATTCTCAACTCTATCTGAGTTTTTACCTCGTCAATATCGCCCTCTGCCTTTTCAAGGATGTCCTGCAATACACTGCGGCGTACCTTGTCAACCTTTACGTTAAGCTCATTTACATCAAAATCAACGTATTCTGACAGATATACCATATCATTTGAGAATACTATGAGCTTCTGCTCGTCTATTATAATCTCGACTCTGTTGACACCTGCACGATCGATTGCCTCTGCCATTTCGGCTGAAACAATATCACCTGCATTTGCCATAATCTCACCTGTTCTCGGATCAACTACGTCTGATGCAAGCTCGTGACCCTTGATACGGTCTTTTATCTGTAGCTTTAAGTTATACTTATATCTGCCCACACGTGCCAAATCGTAACGCTTGGGGTCAAACAACATATTTGTAATAAGTGATTCTGCGTTCTCTACGTTCAGAGGCTCGCCCGGACGAAGCTTCTTATATATTTCAAGCAATGCTTCATCTCTTGATGTTGACACGTCCTTTTCGAGTGTAGCACGTACCTTCTCATCGTCACCGAACATTTCAAGGATTTCGCCGTTTGTCTCAAGTCCCATTGCACGTAAAAGTACAGTCATAGGAAGCTTTCTTGTTCTGTCAATACGTACTGAGAAAACATCGTTTGAGTCTGTTTCATACTCAAGCCATGCACCTCTGTAGGGGATAACGGTTGACTTGTACAATGGTTTACCGTTCTTATCACGCTCAAACTCATAATAAATTCCTGGAGAACGAACAAGCTGGCTGACAATAACACGCTCGGCACCGTTTATGATAAACGTACCCTGTTCTGTCATTATGGGGAATTCACCCATAAATATTTCCTGTTCTTTGATTTCGCCTGTTTCGTTATTGATAAGTCTTACATTGACTCTTAGGGGAGCCGCATATTTAACGTCTCTCTCTTTACATTCCTCAACCGAGTACTTTACCTTGTCCTCAATCTTGTAGTCATAAAACTCAAGAGAAAGCTTTTCGGCATGGTCCTTGATAGGAGAAATGTCATTGAAAACCTCTTTTAGACCTTCTTCGATAAACCACTTATATGAGTCCTTCTGAACCTCAATAAGGTTTGGCATCTCCAAAGCTTCTTTGATTTTCGCATAGCTTAGTCGAATGTTCTTACCGGCTTTCTGTGCGTGTAACATTTTAGAAAATCACCTCGTCATTTAGTATCTGATTGCCCTATTACCCGAACGTGCAAAAACCCCGCCGCTATGCGGTTTTGAGGCATTTTATCACATTTTAGGGTAAATCTCTGATTTTATCATTGTACCATAATTTTTCACATTTGTCAATATTAAATAACAAAAAATAACCAAATTTTTGAAATTTTATAAAAATACTTGCTTTTACAGGGCAATTATGTTATAATTGCAGTGCGAAACTTTAATCTTAATACGATATTTTTTACTTTCATTTTTAACTTATCGTTAAAAATGCACCCTCTTTATGTGCATTTTTTTCGGTATGAAGAAAAATAGTGTTAAGATTGATTGTTTCGCAGATAATTAATGGAGAGCGGTGCATTTTTGGGTGTGTGGACACGAATGTGCTGCACACCTTTTTTAATGCGGAGAGAGCAATTATGTCACAAGAAAACGAAATGGATTGGGTAAAGGAGCTTATGGCACCATTAATAGAGGAGCGAAAACGTCAGGGAATAAGTGTTGAAGAATTAGCAAAGCTTTCAGATATACCTGCCGATATAATCTGCGACCTTGAAAACGGAATAGGCGACGAATTTTGTTTTCTGCATATGGCATTGATAGAAGGTACATTAAAAAATCAAGCTGATTATAATAAGAAAAAATAAAGGGCTGTTAAGAAATCCAATAGTACCCATAGGGGATGCGAAAAAATAGTGCAGAACGGACGAAAACCGCCGAACAGCATAGCTGTGAGGGTTATTCCGTAGCGTACGCTTGTACG
>CADBPJ010000203.1 GCA_902796445.1 uncultured Ruminococcus sp.
AACAGCATAGCTGTGAGGGTTATTCCGTAGCGTACTCTTGTACGTGAGGAACGGTTTTCGTTCGTAGTTTGACGGCATTTAATAAAAAAGTCACTACCGAGATTGTCGTTCCGCTATACTACACTCCCATAGGTAGACTTTTTTGCTATTAGGAAATCGAGAAATTTCCTAATAGATAAAAGAAAATCTGCGTATTTGCAGATTTTCTCCGAAATAATCGATTTAGTAATACTTTTTAGCAATTAAGCTATATTTTGATATAGATGAATTCGCCGTCAAACGATCGGCGCTGTTTTTTGCATTCCATTTTTTTTAATTTATTGCCTTATACAACCTCTCCATCGTAATCGCCGTATCGCCTCGGCTTATGAGTGTATCACCTGCAAATGCACCGTCTGTACGATCAAGGATAACATTCTCGGATTTTGCTATCCTTACATAATCCGCTACCCAATCAGCAACAACGTCTGAATACGTCAATGCTAAATTAGGAACTGTCAAACCTTTTTCCTTCTGCAAAATACGTGCCACTATAGTGATAAACTCATTACGTGTAACGGCATTTGTGCCTCTGAACGTTCCGTCATCATAGCCTGTAATCAATCCTTGGCTCACTGCGGCATTGATAATGCCATAATACCAATCGTCCTCTTTTACATCAGTCAGTCCGCAAGGTACATCACTTTCCTTTATTTTCAAAAGACGCATTAGCATTGTAGCAACCTCGGAACGTGACACTCTGCTATCCGGCATAAAATGCTCGCCGTCAACACCGTTTACTATACCATTTTTGTACAAGAAACCAACTGCATTACGCATTTCATTCGGTTTTCCTGCCATATCGCTAAAACTACAGCTGCCATTATCTGCTACATCGTTGTATGCACTCCTGTCATTGCCGGGAAGAAGTGTTATAGTATATGTATTTCTGTCAACTATTGCCTGTCCGTCATATATCTCACAAGTCAAGGTGTGTGTTCCGTATGGTATATGCTCATTTCCCAACCTCAGCTCATACGGCGGCTCACTTCTTTCGCAAAGCCACTGTCCGTCTAACAAATATCTTACTACAAGATTTTGCTTTTTATAACGGTATGCATATGATGTTATTTCAACCATGTCTGTAAACACCGCTCCGTTTGTAAGCTCTGTGTATGAATGTGGTGCTGATGACGGATATTCCGTCAGGTAAATTTCGTCTTTCATCATCTCCTGCATAATTGGTAACAGTTCAGGATTTTCACACATATCGTATCGGTACAAATCCCCCAATACGTACTGATTAAATGATATTATACATTTATATTCGGGATATGCTCTGCATATATCTGCATAATACATTCTCAGCTGATGCTTTGCCCATTCGGTATAGTCAGTGCCGTCAGGCGATTCAAAGCCTACACCGCCCTCTGTTATCATAACAGGCTTTTTAATGTTATTCTTCTCCATAAAATCATGGAGCATCTTTGCACGCATTGACGGGTTTGCGTACTCTCCCATTATAAACGCCATCTGTGCCCCATCATCATTATTAGGATTTCCCTGGAAATATGGCATAGTGTACAGGCTACAGCCTATCCAATCCACATACTCATCACCAGGATAATACTCCTCAAAGGTAGTATCAAGACCTCCTGTGTCGTTTGGTGCCCAGACCATTGCAATATTCTCCTTCGTATGTGCATAATCTGCAACAAATCGGAACGCATCAACAAACAACTCAGGATAATTAAAGTTATCATCTATATTCATTTCCTTACCGAAAATCAATAACACATCACAACCCCACGAGGATATTTCGTCTAT
Source organism: uncultured Ruminococcus sp. (assembly GCA_902796445.1). Lineage (GTDB taxonomy): Bacteria > Bacillota > Clostridia > UBA1381 > UBA1381 > Ornithomonoglobus. The sequence continues at coordinate 1,807 of CADBPJ010000203.1, forward strand.
CTTATTATACAAATAGTTGCTGTATTCTCTAATGTCTATGATTTGGGAATTTTTCAAGGCAAAATTCCAATTCAGACCTATTAATGATGTATGGTCACTCGGTATTTCTTCCTTTGGAACGCGAAGGATATTTTCGTTTTTCGTTTCCTCTGACGGAATAAACCAATCATAGCTTGTGTTAAGAGCATTGCCAATTTCCGGGTACTGCCTGTCATATGGTGTGCCTATATATATGCCCGCGCGAGGCTCAAATTTTGCACCGTAATACGGATAATTATCAGGCGAGCCTTTGACATACTGCTTGAATTCATTTTCCTGTTGCATTTTACGTCGAATTTCCATTTCTCTGCCAACCCACGAAAGTGATTTTGCAGATGATGTCTGTGGCATTGCCGTAACAAGTATTGCGGCTGTTAATATACTTGTGACAAGCCTTTTAAACATATTCATATTTCAATCTCCTTTTGCGAATATAAAGGGGCTGTTGCATTAAGCAACAGTCCCGTTTATGTTTATGTGATTTTGTGTATATTTACACTCCACACAGATCTTACATTGATTCCACTACATCTATACCTAATAGATTTAGTGCAGACTTTATCACTGTGCAAGTCGCATCAACAATGGCAAGACGCGCTTTTTTCGTTTCATCATCAACATCATCACGCATAATCGGGTTGGTGTTATAGAACTTGTTAAATGCCTTAACAAGGCTTGTAACGTATCTGTTCACATAAAACGGCTCATTCTTTTCTGCCGCACATACGACTGCATCACCAAATCCGTTTATAAGCTTTACAAGTGTGTATGCATCCTCTGACACTGCCTTGGATAAGTCTGCATTGGAATAGTCTATACCCTCTGCACGGCGTAAGATGCTCTTGCCTCGCGCATAGCCGTACATACAATATGGCGCACTTTCACCGTCAAAGTCAAGCATTGTGTCCCACGAGAACACAATATCCTTCTCACGTGAGTTTTTGAGGAACGTATACAATATCGCACCAATACCGATTTTTTTCGATACATCGTCTATATCGTCCACCTTTGAGCCATTGCTCTCAATAATAGAACGTGTCTTTTCGATAGATTCATTCAATACATCCTCTAAGAATACAACATCACCATGACGTGTCGACATATTCTTGCCAGGGAGCTTTACAAGTCCAAATCCCACGTGGACACAATCCTTACTCCATTCCCAGCCCACACGTTTCATTGTTTCAAATATCTGCCTGAAATGCAATGACTGCGGTAAACCAACAACATAAATGTTCTTATCAAAATTATATGTTCTGTGACGGTAAAGTGCCGCCGCTATATCACGTGTAGCATAAATAGTTGCACCATCGGATTTCAATATTATACATGGAGGCATATTCATATCCGACAAATCAACTACCTGTGCACCCTCGCTCTCCGTAAGAAGACCTTTTTCACGCAAAATATCAACAACCTCGTCCATTTTATCCGAGTAGAACGCTTCGCCGTTATATGAGTCAAAGGAAACACCAAGCATATCATATACACGCTTGAACTCAACTAAGCTCTGGTCCTTAAAATATTTCCACAGTTCTGTGGTTTCTGCGTCACCATCCTCAAGCTTTTTGAAATATTCACGTGCCTCGTCCTCAAGCTCAGGATGCTTTTCCGCCTCTTCGTGAAATTTCACGTAAATTTTTAGGAGTTCGTTTATGGGGTCCTTTTCAATCGTCTTTGGATCACCCCAACGCTTGTATGCAGATATAAGCTTACCAAACTGTGTCCCCCAATCCCCCAAGTGATTAAGAGACTGAACATCATAGCCTAAAAATTTGTAAATTCTTGCAAGAGAATTACCCACAGCCGTTGAGAACAGGTGTCCTATATGGAACGGCTTTGCAATGTTTGGTGACGAATACTCAACAAGGACGGTTTTGCCCTTGCCTATTTTAGATTGACCCCATTCCTCGCCTGCCGCTTTTGCGGCCTTGATGGTATCGGAAATAAACATACGGCGGTCATAGAAAAAGTTCAGATAACCGCCAACGGCATCTACTCTGTCAATATATTCGTCAGCCGACAGCTGTTTGGCAAGCTCCTGTGCAATAACAGGGGGGGCCTTACGCATTACCTTTGCAAGAGGAAAGCATGGAAATGCTAAATCTCCAAGCTTTTCATCAGGCGGTGTTTCAACAGCCTTTGCAATTATCTCACGTTCAAGACCTGTCAGCTCCTGTAATTTGTCTATGATATGTTCTTCAAAGTTCATTTCTGAATGTCCGTTCCTTTCGTAACAATTCGATTATTAATATAACGGGTGCTTTTTGCAAAGTGCGGCAACTCTTTCTCTGATTTCGTCCTGTGAATTTTCAAAATCCCTGATTGTAAGGCCTATTAGCTTACCAACCTCAACCATATCCTCCTCAACAAAACCGCGTGATGTTGTAGCAGGTGTGCCTATTCTTATACCGCTTGTGATAAACGGGCTCTTTGTATCAAACGGTATAGCGTTCTTATTAACTGTAATTCCAACCTCATCAAGCATCTTTTCAGCCTCCTTGCCTGTTACGCCTGTTTCTGTCAAATCAACAAGCATCAGATGGTTGTCCGTACCGCCTGAAACAAGCTTTAAGCCTTCCTCTAAAAGCTGTGCCGCCAATGCCTGCGCATTCTTTGCCACCTGCTCCTGATATGCCTTAAATTCAGGCTTAAGTGCCTCGCCGAAGCATACTGCCTTTGCAGAAATTGTATGCATCAAAGGTCCGCCCTGTATTCCGGGGAATATTGCCTTATTGAATTTCTTTGCAAGCTCCTCATCATTTGTAAGGATAAGTCCGCCTCTCGGTCCTCTTAACGTCTTATGAGTTGTTGTTGTAACAACATCAGCATAGGGCATTGGTGACGGATGAACACCTGCGGCGATAAGACCTGCAATGTGTGCCATATCCACCATAAAGTATGCGCCTACCTCTTTTGCGATTTCGGCAAACCTTTCAAAGTCTATTACTCTCGGATACGCAGACGCACCTGCGAGAATAAGCTTTGGTTTATGCTCAAGTGCAAGACGGCGTACTTCATCATAGTCTATTGTGTTTGTGTCCTCTGTCACACCGTAAGGTACGATATTGAAATACTTACCTGACATATTAACAGGTGAACCATGGCTTAAATGTCCACCGTGTGCAAGGCTCATTGACAATACTGTGTCGCCAGGCTCAAGCAGTGCAAAAAATACTGCCATATTTGCCTGTGCACCTGAATGTGGCTGTACATTTGCATAGCCTGCGTTAAATATCTTCTTTGCTCTCTCTATTGCGATTTCCTCAACTACGTCAACGTGCTCACAGCCGCCGTAGTAACGCTTGCCCGGATAGCCCTCTGCGTACTTGTTTGTTAGTGGTGTGCTGTTTGCTTCCATTACAGTTTCAGAAACAAAGTTTTCTGATGCAATAAGCTCGATTTTGTTTCTCTGTCTGTTAGCCTCGTCCATAACCGCTGCATATATTTCAGGGTCATTCTGCTTTAGTAAATTAAATTCCTTCATAACTGCCTCCATAAAATAAAAAATCTATTGTATATTAAACATATCCTATATTATACAATAGATGCAATTTTTTTGCAAGTGTTTACAGTAAATTTCCAAATATTTATTTTGTTGACATACGTATTTTTCTATGATAAAATACTTTTGAGGTGATGTGATATGACAAAAAAAGAGCTTGTGTCGGAGGTTATCCTTCGACTTAAGGAGGAATACCCCAATGTTAAATGTACACTTGACTATACAACACCTATAGAAATGCTTATTGCTACACAGCTTTCGGCACAATGTACCGATGCACGTGTAAATATAGTGACAAGAGATCTATTCAAGAAATATACAAGCGTATATGACTTTGCAAATGCTGACTATGATGAGCTTTGCGAGGATATACGTTCGACAGGCTTTTACCGCAACAAGGCAAAGAATATCATTGGTGCCGCACAGCGTATAATTGATGTATACGGCGGTGAGGTTCCAAATACTATGGAGGATTTATTGACACTGCCCGGCACAGGCAGAAAAACCGCCAATCTTGTGCTTGGCGATATATTTAAAAAGCCCGCAATCGTGGTTGATACGCACTGTATCAGACTGTCAAACAGAATAGGCTTAACCAAAAATTCGGACCCTGTTAAAATAGAGATGGATTTACGCAAAATTGTTCCGCCTGAGGAAAGTCTGGATTTGTGCCATAGATTTGTAGCACACGGCAGAGCTGTATGTCCTGCAAGAAAGCCAAATTGTAAAGAATGTACACTTATTGATATATGTAAGAGAGTCGGGGTTAAATAATCCCCGATTTTTTTATTGGAATAAAAACTGTATTTCGTGCAAAACTAAAACGGAAAATATATAGGGAAAGAGGTTTTGCTTTATGAAATGCTACATTGAAATCACGGACGTACATGCACGTGAGGTTTTAGACTCACGCGGTAATCCCACTATTGAGGTTGAGGTTACGGCAGAAGATGCCATAGGGCGTGCCATCGTCCCGTCAGGTGCATCAACGGGCGAATATGAAGCCTATGAATTACGTGACGGCGACAGAAAACGTTATGACGGAAAAGGTGTTCTAAAGGCTGTTAAAAACGTAAATGATGTTATTGCAGACGAAATAATCGGTATGAACGTACTTGACCAACGTCATATAGATAGGGTATTAAAGAGACTTGACGGTACGGACAATCTTCATAAGCTTGGCGCAAATGCTGTTTTAGGCGTATCTCTTGCCTGTGCAAAGGCGGCGGCGTGCAGTTTATGTATTCCGTTATACAGGTATATCGGAGGAGTAAACGCACATATTATGCCCGTACCTATGATGAATATATTAAACGGCGGAGCACACGCAAATAACAACGTAGATATTCAGGAATTTATGATAATGCCCATAGGTGCAGACTCCTTCTCTGAATGTATTCGCCGCTGTTCTGAAGTGTATTACGAGCTAAAACGTTTGCTTAACGAAAAAGGCAATGCAACGTCTGTAGGTGACGAGGGCGGATTTGCACCTAACCTTGGCAATGATGAGGAGGCACTCGATTTGATTATGTCCGCTATTGACCGTGCGGGCTACAGTGCAGGCGAGGATTTTAAGATAGCCATTGATGCGGCAAGCTCCGAATGGGTAACGGATAGAGGATATAGAATGCCGAAATCAGGGACGGAAAGGACCTCCGCCGAACTTGTCAGCTATTGGGAGGATTTATGCACAAGATATCCGATTTTCTCTATTGAGGACCCATTGGGTGAAAACGATTTTGAAGGCTTTTCCGAGCTAACACGTCGTATAGGCGACAGAGTGCAAATAGTTGGCGATGATTTATTTGTAACAAATCCAAAACGCTTAAAAGAGGGTATTATGTCAGGTGCAGGCAACTCAATCCTCATTAAGGTAAACCAGATTGGAACACTTACCGACACTCTCGATGCAATAGAGCTTGCACACAAAAACGGCTATACTGCCGTTGTGTCACACCGAAGCGGCGAAACTGAAGACACCACTATTGCCGACATCGCCGTTGCAGTAAATGCAGGGCAAATAAAAACAGGTGCACCATCACGCACCGACCGTACTGCAAAATATAACAGGCTCCTGCGGATAGAGGAGGAATTAGGCAGTCAGGCAGAGTATGGAAATTTAAAGTAAATGCATAAAAATAGGGCTATTGCATTTAGCGCAGATCGTTCGTCCCCACAAGGGGCTGTTAAGAAAGCCAATAATATCCGTAGGGGATGCGAAAAAATAGTGCAGAACGGACGAAAACCGCCGAGTAGCAAGGCTACGAGGGTTATCCCGTAGTG
>CADBPJ010000204.1 GCA_902796445.1 uncultured Ruminococcus sp.
ATATTCGTATCCAAACGGATTTTGCTTTTCTCCGGTGACATAATCGGCAAATGCACGATACATTGCGTCATATCTTCCGTACACCGCCGTGTCGTGATATTCTCCCTTTGCATGCCAATTTTCATCGAATACTTCTCTCACGCCTGTTGTCTGTGGCGAAAAAACACCTGGGCATTCGCCGCCGAGCCATTCAAATGGCTTTAATTCGACCGTCCCCTTTGTTCCGCATACAACAAGCTGTCTGCGCTCAAAGCCTCCTATTTCAACAGCTGTGCTTTTTACAAATGAAACACCGTTTTTATACTTAAACACCGCCATACCGAAATCATCGGCTTTAACTCCGTCAGTACCAATAGGCATACTCAGTGGTATCACCTCATCAGGCTCGCCGCAAATGCTGTATACCAAATCTACCAAATGACAGCCGAGGTAATAGAGCATACCGCCCGGGTAATTGCCGAGCCATTTACGTTTTTCTACAGGATGAATACAATTCATCTGCGCCTCAACGGCATAAATCTCACCCAGCTTACCGGATTTAATATCCTCTTTAAGCTTTACAACTGCAGGATTGTATCTGTACATATAACCCATATGGAAAACGAGATTTTTCTCCTTAACTAAATCAATCAGCCTATCAAAATCCTCGTCCGATTCACTGCCAGGCTTGTCCATCTGGATATGTAACCCGCGTTCTGCCGCCTTTATGGCAAATTCGGTAAGACGTCTGTCCTCGGTTTCTATACAAACCGCATCAAGCTCGGGATAGTTAAGAATTTCGTCTATTGTCATTTTCCTGACATCCTCGTATGCCCATTGGTTGTTATCATAAACAGGTTCATCTCCGTCAACAACAGCATAACCTACAAGGTCATAAATATCTCTTTGCAGCTTTAGTGTTGAAATTGCCGCCGTTGCGTGGTCATGGCCTGCACCTATCTGTGCTATTTTAATTTTCTTCATGCATACCTCTCCAATCAAACTGAACAACCACGGGGAAGTCCTTATCGAATGCCAATCTGTTATACACCTCAGGACATTCTGTTGGTGAATGTGTTTCGCCTATGATGTCCTCAAGGCAGAGTCTGCCGCCCTTACAAAGCTTAAGTACTGCTTTTATATCATCGCGGTGCGTAAACCAACCAGGGTGAGATTCAACCTCAGGTCTTGCGATTGTATGTGCACCTATGACGGTTATGCCCGGAGCATGAATTTTTTTGTAATAATCCACCTTGAAATCGGAATTTCTTGTACAACCCAAGAGTGCGACACGACCGAATTTCGCCATACAGTCAAGCGCCTCGTTAAAGCCCGCACCGACACCCGTAACCTCTATTGCAACATTAACTCCGCCGCCTGTTACACTTTTTACCTTATCGGCAAAACCCTCACATAGCGGATCAAACGCAAAGTCAGCACCATTTTTTAATGCGATTTCACGTCTTGCAGGATTTGGATCTGCCGCAATAATCGGAACAGCACCTGCCGCACGCAATTCCTTAATTGCAAGCATACCCAATATGCCAAGTCCCATAACAATCGCACTTTCGCCCATTTCAAGACGTGTCTTTCTTATCGCCGCCATGGGAAATGTTGATATAAAGCTCATTGCCGCCGTTTGGAAGCTAATGCTATCATCCTCGATTTTTACAACCTGATTTTCGGAAACTACGTTATAATCTTTGTGAAATCCCCAGTAAACAACAACTCTGTCGCCTACCTCAACACTCTTTACGTCTGCACCTTTTTTTACAACTATACCGGCACTGTTATAGCCTGACATTCTGGGAAACACCACTCCCGATGCTCCTGTAGCATTTACATTCGGATCACCTGTTAAATTCGCTCTCTCCGTTCCGCAGCTTATGGTCGAAACCATTGTTTTTACCATAACCTGGTTTGGAGCCGGCTCATTTACATCAACCGTCAAAAGCTCGGCTTTGTTCTTTTCTGTAAATACAATCTGTTTACATTTCATAATGTGTACCTCCATATTATTATTTGAAGCCATTGTAACATATTGACTTTTGTTTGAAAATATGATATTCTATAAATAAAGAGGTAATTTTCTATAATTATTATGAGGTGTGTTGCAATGAATGATATAAGTTTCTCTCACAGCTTTACGTTTCGAACGATAGAGTTCGATACATTCCATTACACCGATAACCGCGCAGGTGCACAAAGCCATTATTTCGCATATATGCTTTGCGGAAGCTGTAAAATAACCACCGAATCGGCAACCGTCAAAATCAATGAAGGTGATATTTTTTATATTCCCGACAAATGCTCTTATCAGTCCTATTGGTATGGCAAGCCCGAAATCAAATTTGTTTCTTTGGGATTTCTATGTATGCCAAATTTTGATAACAAAACATACCCCGTTCAGGTTATACCCGATTGTGAAAATGCGGTCGAACTTTTTCATTTGCTTTCAGACAAAACCCGATTATCCCCTGAGGATATCGGAGTTTTTTACACTCTTGCGGGCATTTTGATTCCGTTAATGACAAATACCACCGTATGCCGCACGAGAGAAATTACAGAACGTACAAAAGAATATCTTATTCAAAATCCGTTTGCCAAAACCTCCGATATTGCAAAGCACTGTACAATCAGCGAAGCGGCACTTTATTCGGCATTTCATAAATCCTCCAACGTTTCGCTCAATCAGCTCAGAAACAACCTCTTGCTTGAAAAAGCAAAGGATATTCTTATAACCACAGATAAACCCATAGAGTTTATCAGTGATGTTCTCGAATTCAGTTCTACCTCATATTTTCGGAAGAAGTTTAAAGAGTATTTTAACATGACTCCTACACAAATGCGGAAAAGATATAGGATTTAACCTTTATATGTCATAGTATCACGTATGATTTTTACATCCTTTAAAAGCGGCTGTGTCGCTGTTGCAAGCTCATCATGCTCATGTACGCAAAGATACATACAACAGCCAAGCTCTCCGCCTATACGCCGTAATATACCACAGCTGTCCACACACAGAAACAAAAACGGAATATCAAGCTTCTCCTTAAGCATATTAATGATTTTAAGGTTTTCCAACTGCTCCTCCATAGTCGTTGCACCTGTTACGATTTTTGATATATCCGCCCCTCGGCTCTGATGCTCAAGCGCAATTTCAAGCACTCGCCTGGCGGGTGTATATTTATATACATGCGATGACATCAGGACTTTTGCGCCCTTGTCGTGAATTTTTTTGATAAGGTCTTTCTGCTTTTCTATTGCATCTTTATCGACTGCCACTTCATCTGGCTGTCTGTCAAAGTAGTCGCCCATCACGTCGCATAAATCTGCACCGCACTCTGCAAATTCTACAAGCTCCTCACCAAGCTCGTCATCGGTTTTACCCTCGTTTGTAGTATGTCTGTAGTTTGTCACATACACAGGCTTATCCTTCGTATATGAAAACAAATCACGATAAACTTCTTTCGTTCTGTACTCAGCTTTTAACTGTTCAAACTGCATTCCGAAAGCTTCTGCTCCCTCAGGGACAGATTTATCTATAAGTTCCTTTATCCTTTGGGGAGTTGCCGCCTGAACCATCGTTGTAAGCACTGCCTTGTCTTTTCCAAAAAATGTTCTTTCCATAATCAACAACGCCTCGGTGCAGCATTTCTGCCGCCATCTATCATTATATTTTCACCATTTATAAACTGTCCCTTTTCAGATGCTACAAACAGAATAAGATCAATTATCTCCTGTGGCTCTGCGGCTCTGCCCAAAGGCGTTTTCATATTTGCCATAGCCGCTCTTGTAAGAACGGGGCCAGGTGAAATGCATACACATCTTATGTTATGCGGTGCACCGTATTGTGAAATTGATTTTGTAAGACCATACATAAGTCCCGCTTTTGCTGTAGGATAATCCATACCGCCTGCATCACCCTCAGCACCCGTTATAGAGCCCATATTTATAATAAGACCGCTTTTTTGCTTTTTCATTTGCTTTAAAACTGCGTGCGCAAAATAAAACGGACCCTTCAGATTTACATCAAGTCCCCAATCAAACACTTCAATGGGTACGTCCGTAAAATCATCCTCCCAGCCAACGTTCAGAACACGTCTTGCTGTGCCGCCTGCAAAGTTTGCCATAATGTCAATACTGCCAAACTCCTCTACCGCCTTATCTCTTACATCACATACCTGTGTGTAATCTCTTACATCGCACACAATACCTATTGCCTTGCCTTTGCCTTTTTTGTTAATTGCATCGACCTTTTCATTAAGGACCGATTCATTGACATCACACATAACAACATTACCGCCAAGCTCTGTAAAATTCTCGGCAAATAATAGTCCCATACCTGATGCCGCACCCGTTGAAATTGCTGTTTTACCTGTAAAGTTCATAATAAACCGCCTTTCTTATATTATTATACTTAAATTATATATTTATCTGTCGTATATTTCAATGCGTAAAATGATACTACTTTGATGTTTTTGATACTTTTATACAATATTTTACTTGATTTTATATCATAAAAGCTGTATAATCAATTTGTAAACACAAGGGGGACACAAGAAATGCTTTCTAATATAACAATTACCGATATTAAAGAAACTTTTACTGTCTTTTCACCAAAAGGCAGATTTGAAAAAATACAGAACAGAAAATCTTATGCTCTGTCATTTTGCGATAAAGGACAAATTACATATACTCATAACGGGAACGAAATTATTTCCGACAAAAATCACGCTATAATCCTGCCACAAGGTCAATCATACACTCTTTGTGGAGATAAGACGGGTAGCTTTGCAGTTATAAACTTCACGTGTGCCGAGCCTCTGTGTGACACGATTGTTTCTTTTCCTATCGAAAACAGCGATATATATATAAAGGATTTTGAACGAATACGGTCACTCTCACTCTTCGGCACTGACAGAGCGGAAATTATGAGCGTTTTCTATCATATGCTTCACCGCATTTCCGTCCAAAACTCCTCATCAGAAGTAATTATGCCCGCGATTAAATATTTAGAAAATAACTACCATAATCCCAACCTCACAAACACAGAGCTTGCAAAGCAATGTCAGATAAGCGAGGTGTATTTCCGCCGTATGTTTTTAAAATGCTACAATATGACACCAAAGCAATTTTTAATAGACATAAGAATAAACAAAGCAAAACAACTCCTTTCGGAGGGTGTTCTAAAAATAAATGCCGTTGCCTCAAACTGCGGTTTTTCAAATCAGTATCATTTCTGCCGTATATTCAAAGAAAAAACAGGAATTACACCGACAGAGTACATAAAGCAAAACAGGATTTATAAAATATAATGTCGATTAAAGTTGATTTTTTGAAAAAATATGGTATAATATACTCAAACGAATTTATTTGTGAGGTGAAAAATATGTGGTTAGTATTGGCACTCTTTTCGTCGGTTTTTGCGGCACTTACATCTATTCTTGCAAAAATCGGTATTGACGGCGTAAATTCAAATCTTGCAACTGCCATACGGACGGTTGTGGTTGTTGTTATGGCATGGGGTATGGTGTTTTTGACAAAATCCCAAGGCGGCGTTATGGAAATAAGCAGAAAAAGCTGGCTGTTTCTGATTTTATCAGGGCTTTCAACGGGAGCATCGTGGCTGTGCTACTATAAGGCGCTCCAGCTTGGCGATGCATCAAAGGTTGTCCCTATTGACAAGCTTAGCGTAGTCATCACACTGATTTTAGCTTTTATATTTTTACACGAAAGCTTTACATATAAATCAGTATTAGGCTGTATACTTATTGGTGCAGGGACAATACTTATGGTGATTTAAATATTATTTTTAAAAATCCTTGCAAATTAAATACATTTGTGGTATAATATACATAATGCGTGTATTTACATATTGTATGAAAGGAGGCCGCAAGGGACAATGGCGACAAAAGAAAGCAAACCAAAGAAGAAAAAAGCATTGACATACAACGGAAAGCCGATTATAAGATGCAAAAACAGAATTTATTACGGCAATCTTGACGATAACCTGATACTTGTGCTTGATATTACAAAAACAAAAAAAGTAAACGGCTTTGATTTAGCAGATGAGGTGCTTGTTCAGATAATGGACAATACGGGAGAGTTAGGAAAAGGTCAGGTATACAGAAAAGCTACACGAGATGATTTATACAAGGCACTCGATATAGGCGAGTGGTGGTTAAAGGATGCATTAAAACAATTTGCATAAAGAGAATTACAACAAAAACCGCCTCTTTTGAGACGGTTTTTGTTAATAGGAGTTGATTATTATGAGCATTTTTCTTGTTCTTGCGTTCCTATTTTTTATGGGTGCACTTGCAGGGTGGGTCATTGAACTGTTTTTCAGGCGGTTCGTATCACGTGAAAACCCTGAACGCAAATGGATAAACCCCGGATTTTTAACAGGTCCGTATATTCCCCTTTACGGATTCGGACTGTGTATCCTGTTTCTTTTGGCAACACTTGAATACAACGGCATTACAGGCAACAAATATATTGACAAGGCATTTTTGTTTATTGCAATGACCATATGCGTAACGGCAGTGGAGTACATAGCAGGTATATTATGCACTAAGATATTTAAAGTCCGCCTGTGGGACTATAGCAGTGAGCGATGGAACATACAAGGTATAATATGTCCCAAATTCTCGCTTATATGGGCAGGGCTTAGTGCCGTATATTATTTTGGTATACATCCGCATATAATAGATGCCTGTAGATGGCTTTCAGAAAATCTTGCATTTTCGTTTGTTATAGGAATGTTCTACGGTGTATTCGTTATTGATGTATGCCATTCAATGCAGCTTATTGCAAAAATGCGTGAGTTTGCAAAGGACAATGACATCGAAGTAAAATTTGAAGCTCTAAAATCACATATACGAAAAAGACAGGACAAACACAACGAGAAGCATTATTTCCTTTTCCCGTTCCATTCAAGAGATACACTTAATTCGCATTTAAAGAATATGTACGAGGAATTAATAGAAAAAATAAGAAATGATAAAAGGGATGTATAAAACATCAAGGGAGCTGTTAAGAAAGTCCAATATCCGTAGGGGATGCGAAAAAATAGTGCAGAACGGACGAAAACCGCCGAACAGCATAGCTGTGAGGGTTATTCCGTAGCGTACGCTTGTACG
>CADBPJ010000205.1 GCA_902796445.1 uncultured Ruminococcus sp.
CTTCCTTCCTATTTTACCACACTTCTCTTAAAAAGAAAAGTGCATAAGTTTATTTTTTTAAACTTACACACTTTATTTTACACCCTCAATTATACTCTATTTTTTCTCCTTTGTGTTAATCTCCTAAATATGCTCCATTATTAAGAAGTTTTTCTTTGAGTTCATTGTAGTTTACGTCGCGTGCCGGTATGTTTTTACGTGCTGCTATACTTGCAGCTATTCCTGCAGCTTCGCCCATTGCAACGCAGGGAGACATTACTCGTACTGCCGCCATAGCCTCACGTTCAGCAGATAAACATCTGCCTGCTACTAATACGTTATCACATTCCTTTACTACAAGAGAACGATATGGGATTGTATATATAACATCATCTTTTGTAGGTACATATTTTATATTGTTTTTTTTGTGTATATCTATTGAGTTGGCACAGTAGCAAATAGTATCTTCAAAAACTCTTCCACTTAAAATATCATCTTTTTTAAGCGTGTATTCTCCCAAAACTCTTCTGCCTTCTCTTATACCTATTTCAGCTGCGGTTTCAACAAGCTCAATATTTCTGCACGCAGGAATATATTTTCTTAGGAAATCTATCATAACATTAATCTGCTTACGCTGTGAAATTTCAGCGTTGGTAACATCTTCTGCATCAAACTGATTTACAGGCTCGTCTTCTTGCCCCATATTAACATACCATTTTTCAGAGGGACTTTTAAAAATTCTCAACTTTAATGTTCCGCAGGGGTATTCGCCTGTTTCTTGAGCCTTTTTTATTTCGTCCATAAAGAATCTTGAACGCATTTCTGTGGTGTTTTCCATATGAGTGTCAAGCATTTCTTCATCTACGCCTTTTATGGTGAAGAAAGTAGATGCAGGTTGTTTTTCACCGTTTTCATCACCTATTTCACTTTTGAAGCCTGCTTTGTCGCATAGGTATGCATCACCTGAAGCGTCAATAAATACCTTTGCAGAAATTTCATATATACCGTTGTTTGTTGCAAAATATGCTTTTGTAATTTTACTATCTGTTTTCTCACAATGAACAAACAGCATATGATACAAAAGCTTAACGCCTGAATCCAGACACATTTTTTCGGAAACAGTTTTAAATACTTCTATTTCGTAGGGAACAACTCCAAAATGTCCTTTAAATCTATATCCTCCGTATTTTCCTACTGTAAGGGTTTTTTCAGGAGGTATAGCACCGCTTTTTTTAACCATCTCGTTAACAAATTCTGCATAAAATCCATTTATAAGTCTTTTTTCACCTTTTGCATCATAACAGGTCATAAATGTACCGATAAGTCCGGCAGTTGCTGTTCCGCCAAGATAACCGTTTTTTTCTGCTAAAATAACGTTGGCTCCGTTTCTCGCTGCATTTATTGCTGCAGGAAAACCTGCTGTACCTCCACCTATTACAAGAACATCACACTCGTAGCTTTTTGTAATATTGAGTAAAATATGTTTCATCAATATACCACCTTTATACTAATTTTTTTCATTATAACTAAAAAACAGATATTTTTAATCTCTTTACGTTGTTTTTTGGGGGTGCGGACATATTCTTGGACTGTTTTATGCTATTAATCCAAGACTATGCCTGTACTCTACAGGGCTCATATACACCAACGATTGCTTGAACATTCAAAAGTGGGTATTTATATATTATACGTATCTCTTATTTGACCCTTTGAGTCAGTCACGGTTATATTTATTTTGCCGTTTCTGTTAAATTCAATGCCTGCACCGGCAAAATATTTCTCATATTCTAATTCAGATAAAACGGCAATCGGACAAGGCTGACCTCTGTAATCTCTTTCGTCTCCGGGGTTTCCTATTGATATTTTATGCATGTGACCGGATATGATTATGTCCGGGCTTATATCACCGCAAAGCAGTTGAGTCCACTTATTATAAATATCGTTTTCAATATCAAAGGGTTCTTTGTCTTGCCAGATAAAAGGATTGTGTACAATCACGGCACGACAAAATATACTTTTATCCAAATATTCTGCACTTTTCATAACTTGTTCGAGAAATCCTGTTTCCTCTTCTCTATATGTGTGGCAATAAATTGTATTTCCGTATTCTGCGCTATCATCTGCTTTATCCTCCCCGCAATCAAGGATTATTGCAAAAAAGTCTCCAAGCCGTACAGTATAATAAGATTTGCCGTTGCTAACAGGTGTAAAAAACTCTAAGTATTCTGCGCATTTACCTCTCATATCGTGATTTCCTCTTGCAAACACCACAGGAATGTTTCCATGAGTAATTCTGCCGCATAGGTCATAAACATTATCAAAGTCTTCAAGTTGGTCACTGCTGCTGGCTATGTCACCATTCAAAATCAAAAAATCTATTTCCCCATAGGCTTGAGCTGCCCTGACCGGTCCATCAATCATGTTATGAGCATCCGCTATATGGTATGCTCTGATTTTATCGCCCTTGACAGGATAAAAATCATATACCTTTTGGCTTATCTCTCCCGTTTCTGTATAATACGGTTTTCTCTCAATCAATAATCTTTTATATACTGTATATTGTCCTGTTTTATCAAGTAACGTTGATGGAACTGTAATTCGATGTATGGTAGTATTTGACCTGAGAATACCATTAGAATGATCGTGAAAGCATTGGTCTCCGATTTTTACCCACACAAATGATTTTTCTTCTGTTCTTACCATTATCTGATATGTATCTTCAACAGCAAATACTGCCGGTGTTGTTTTGTACATAATATAACTCCTCTTTCTAAAATATATATTTGTCATTATTTAATACAACTGTAATCCAATTCATCAATTATCCCCAAATCCCATACAAGTCTCGAAAGCACATACTTATCACGCACATCCTTAGTTGCTTTGAAGGTCATCGGTATAATATCCGAATCTATGTTAATTTCAGAAGCTGTTTTAGGCATACTGATTTCATTCATGATATTCTCTATGTACTCACTCGAAGGGATTTCTTCGTTAATTATTTTCACAATTTCATCCCAATTCTCGCATATAACTTCAAGTCTTTCACGGTGCTTTTGTGGATCGTATTTTTTATCGTTCTTCTCGGCTTCAATCATAGATTCGGCAGCCTTTCCGAGAAATCCCCTCAGCTTTTTGCTCCACTCTGCAAAATCAAACTTTTCAGCATAAGCAACAGCCTTTGCCTTGTCGGGAATTATTTGTTTCACCTGTTCATAAAGTCTTGACGCGTACAAGGTTGCTATGGCACATTGTATTCCGTGCAAATCCGTATCGGTACCAAATTCAAGACCACGCATATCCCATATGTGCGAGAAATAGTGTTCCACCCCGGATGCCGGCCGTGACAGCCCCGCAAATTCCATTGCCATTCCGCCTAAAACCAAGCCTTCAAACACAGCCTTTACAGCTGTTTCATTTTTCAAAAGAAGTCCTTGTGTATTTTCCACACAGCATCTTAATGCTTTTCTGATAAGCTCTGCCACTTCCTCGCAATAATATTCTCCGTTTATAATATTGGAAATACGCCACTCGCATATACTTATATATTTTGCAAGCATATCACCAAGTCCCGATTTAAGCATACGCTCCGGAGCATTTTTTAATATGTTTATATCTCCTATTATTACATCTGCACATCGACTTGACAGCGATACCTTTAATCCGCCTACCTCCATTGACGATGTTGCAGAAGCATATCCGTCCATTGATGGCGCTGTTGCCACTATTATGTATGGCTTTTCGGCTACTTTACTTACTATTTTGCCTATATCGTTAATCACTCCCGAGCCGACACCTATAATTATGCCACAGTCGCTATCATAATGCATTATAATATCTCCAATTGCTTTCTCGTCCGGAGCAAGGGTATCTGTTTTGTAAATATATTTGGAAAAACATATATTGCTTTCCTTTAATATATTACATACCTGTTCACCCGCTGCTTTATATGTATTTTTATCTGCAATAATAAAGACCTTTTCTGCATTATAACCCTTTATAATCTCGGACAGCTTGTTTATTGCTCCGCTTTCCGTTATTACACATTTTACAGATGAAATGTGTTGTTTTCCACAACTGCATTGACATTCGCTCAGCTTCCTGCCAATCTCCATAATATTATCTGACATGGACCCACCTCCTATGCCTTAAGTATATACTTATCATACGAAAAAGTCAATATTTATAATAAATTATGAAACATAAATCAAAATTTGAATTTTTCTGTGATTTTTTGATTGATTTTTGTGTTTTATTATGTTATAATTATTTTAAAAGAATTTGAATTTCATTCAGGAGGAATCTTATATGTCGTTTTATGACAGGGAAGAAAAAATAATTGATATATTATTTAATCATGACACCTTAAGAACAACGGAACTTGCAAAACAGTTGTACATAAGTCTGCCTACTCTTAGACGCGATCTTATAAAGCTGGAGCAAAAAGGCATTATCAGGCGTTCCTACGGTACAGTTTCACTCAAAACAAATTCAGCAGATGAAAAAATACCCTTTATGCTCCGACAGCAGGAGCACAATGCAGAAAAAAACGATATCGCACAAAAGGCATCAGCACACATAAAAAACGGTTATACAATCATGCTCGATGGCTCCACAAGTGCATGTGCCCTTGTGCCGTTCCTCTCTGATTTCAAAAATCTTATCGTCATAACAAGCAGTGCAAAAACCTCTTTTATCCTCGGAGAAATGGGAATCAACAACATCTGTACAGGAGGATATATGATAAATAAATCCTTATCGTATGTCGGGTATGACGCTGAACGCACAGTAGCAAATTATAATGCTGATGTTATGTTTTTTTCGTGTAGAGGTATTTCGAGCGAAGGCTGGATTACAGATAATTCCATAGAGGAAAACAACCTGAGGCAAATAATGATGAAACAATCAAAAAAGAAAATACTTCTTTGTGACAGCAGTAAATTCAATAAAACTTGCTTACATAATCTCTGTCATGCAGCAGAGCTTGACGATATTATAAGCAATGTCAAAATACCGGATAATATTGTTAATATGCTGAATTAAGTTCATTACTCCCTTGTTTTCAAGGATATTTTTTATTCTATGGTTGTCATCACTCAATGCCCTGTTTATATATTTGAATTGGTATGATATGAAAGTAAAGACCTTAAAAATTCAAAAACAAATATTTGCAAGTAAGGACAAAGAATTGACAAAGGCTGAATATGAAAGATTGCTGACGGCAGCAAAGTCTAAGAATAACGAACAGCTATATTACTTGATGCAGACAATAGCAAGTACGGGCATACGCATATCTTAAATATCTGAAAACAGTTATGGAGCTTGCAGGCGAGGAGATAACAGATGTCCAGCTTGAGAAATTTTATAATTTTGAAAAGAGTCTTGCCGAAAAAATGATGACAAATGACGGCACACGACAACCCGCCGAGAACTGCTTTTATTACCTTCCGGCGGTATGGTGATTGATACA
>CADBPJ010000206.1 GCA_902796445.1 uncultured Ruminococcus sp.
GTACTGTGCCGATGATAGTGGTTCGCCAAAAGCTCTGAACGATCAATTTGTAAAAAAATGTATTAATACATCAATGAAATATAAATCATCATTAAAGCACAGTCTTATAATGCTTGTTATAAGGGTGTTGCCCATAAAAATGAAAATGAAACTTATTAAGCGTATAATTCAACATAGGCGTAAAATAAGCTGTTAAACAATATAGAAATTGAATTGAGAGGAGGATATGAATGAATTTGCAGGAATGTTACGAAGCCTTTGGAGGAAGCTACGAGGATGTCAAAACACGATTAGCAAAAGATACATTGATACATCGCCTTGTGATTAAATTTTTAGATGATAAGACATATGAAAGTCTTTTACGGGCGATGGAGAATAAGGATTACGGTGAAGCATTTCGTGGTGCGCATACGCTAAAGGGCCTCTGTCAAAATTTGAGTTTTGAGCGTCTTGGTAAATCTGCATCAGCATTGACGGAATTATTGCGAAATTGGGAAAGCGAGCCTGTGGACGAGGTAATGTGCGAGAGCCTTTGGCGACAGGTGTCCGAGGATTATATGTCCGTAGTAAATGCGATTAAGGACTTAAAAGAATAAAAATATCATTTTAATTTTCTGATTATAAAAGATTATACAGGAGGAGTCAGAGTCATGCGTGATAAGATACTTATTGTGGATGATGTAGAAATTAACAGAGAATTACTTGCAGACATTTTGAATGATAAATATGATATTTTACAAGCAGAAAACGGTGTACAGGCAATGGAACTGCTTAAAATACACCACAAGCATATTGCTGTTTTGATGCTCGACCTTATTATGCCTGAAATGGACGGGTTTACGCTTTTGCATAAACTGACCGAATATCCGTGGAGCAAGAGCATTGGAATTATAATTATAAGCAGTGATGACACAGTTCAGACAGAGTCGGATTGTTTCGCACTTGGTGTATCTGATTTTGTGCATCGGCCGTTTAATAACCAGCTTGTACGCATAAGAGTTGATAACATTGTTTCATTGTTCCAATATCGGCACGAGCTTGAAAAGATAGTGGCAAGCCAGACAGAAACATTGCGTCAGCAAAATCAAAGATTGACGGAGCAGGCTAACCAACTTATTAAGAGTAAGGAAAACGTAATAGAGCTTCTTGGTACTATTGTTGAATACCGTAATTTAGAAAGCGGTCAGCACGTTGACCGTGTCAAGGGCTATACGAAAATTCTTGCAAAGGAAATCCAAAAGAATTATCCTGAGTATGGCATTACGGATGATATGGTTGATATTATTGTTTCGGCAAGCGCACTGCACGATATCGGTAAAATTGCAATCAATGATTCAATTCTTCTAAAGCCTGCAAGACTGACCGAAGAAGAATTTGAGAGTATGAAACTCCACACAGTAACGGGCAGTGAAATACTAAAAAGTATTTGTAATGTGTGGGATGAGGAATACGAAAAAATAAGCTATGAAATCTGTCGTCACCATCATGAACGCTATGACGGCGGTGGGTATCCCGATGGATTAAAGGGCGATGAAATCCCTGTTTGTGCGCAGATTGTTGCACTTGCTGACTGTTATGATGCACTGGCAAATGAGCGTGTCTATAAGAAGGCTTTTTCAAAGGACGAAGCATTCCGTATGATTATGGACGGAGAATGTGGCGCTTTCTCGCCAAAGCTGATTGAATGCTTTAAAAACGCACGTAACGAGCTTGAACAGCTGTCATGCGGGGGGGGGTAACATTTGGTTGCCTATAATATAAAAAACTGATTTGACGGATTTTAAGGGGCTTTTTAAGAAAGGATAGAGCAAGATATGTATATAGATTTTATGATGTTTGCAGCGATTGCAATGGCAACAGATGTTATCATTTTATATCGTATATTGAGTTCTGATATGAAATACCAGAAAAACGGATTAAAGCAGTTAGTTATTCTTGCACTATTCCATAATGCTATAGATATTTTCTGGGGACTTACATATTACAATAGAATAGGTATGGGTACTGTGGGACTATATATTTCCACATATATGTATTTCTTCTCCAATGCCGTCCTATCCTTTGCATGGTTTATGTTTTTATACCACTTGATGTATGGTAAACCGAAGAGATGGGTTGTTATAGCATCATCTGTACCGATGTTGATAGTATTTTTAATGGAAATTATAAATCCATGGACAGGTGTACTGTTTACGATTGGCGATACGGTCCAAACATATTCAAGAGGAACGTGGTATTCTCTTGAAAGAATAATGACAACAGTGTCTATGTACATCATATTTATTTGCTCTATTATAAAGCTTGTATCTTCACAACAGAAGAAAAAGTATATGTTAATCACAGTATTTGCGTTAGTTCCGCTTCTGCTTGACACCTTGCAAATATTCTTTGTAAATATACCGGGTACATCTGTTGAATTTCAGCTTACACTTCTGATTATATATATATTTATGTCAGCCGAGCGGAGTGACAATGTATTTATCAGTACATCAGACAGACAGAAAAACATTATGAAAACAGCATTGGCACATTCATCTATATCATGGTATGAATTTAATGTTGATAAGGATTGTGTCTATGAAAGTAAGGTATATATATCAGCTGACTGCTCATGGGAGGAAACAGGTCAATCAGCCGAGCGTTATTCGGTGTACTATGATTTCTTTATAGAAAGGGTCTTTCCTGAATACAAGGAAAGCTACAGAGA
>CADBPJ010000207.1 GCA_902796445.1 uncultured Ruminococcus sp.
CATTGATATTTATAATTCTGCTGTTGATAAACGGCAATGCGGTGTTCGGAACGTATCTTAGATTTCGAGATGGCAAGCTGTATATGAAAAGCTGGGCAAATTATTTTCTGCCATATAATATGGACGGCGGATTTTTCTCCGACTTAAAACCATCGAAAACTAAGCTTACCTCAATACCCGCTAATGAAATATCATCTATCTATGTAGGAACTAAAGACTATATAAAAAGAAATATATCAGATGCAGGTAGAAAGTTCATACGTGCAATATACCCCTATGAACATTCATCCAAAAAGTCAAAACGTAATATGATTACAGGTATTGATATATTCTACATCGAAACCGTATCAGACAGCTGTGCATTTATGTGCATACAGGATTTTGCTGAAAAAAAAGTTGTTGATGTTATGCACGAAATAAGCCTTGCAAATCCGAATGTCACAATAAAGGTAAATAGTCGGGAATACAAAAAACATATACAAAAGGGAATGTGAAAAAACAGTACCGACCGTTTGACGGCGTATTAATCCATATCAAAATATAGATTAATTACTAAAATGCATTACAAAAATGATTGTTTAGGAGGGAATCTGCAAATTTGCAGATTTCCTTTTATTAAATGCCGTCAAATTACGAACGAAAACTGTTCCTCACGTACAAATGTACGCTACGGAATAACCCTCACAGCTATGCTGTTCGGCAGTTTTCGTCCGTTCTGCACTATTTTTTCGCATCCCCTACGGAAATTATTGACCAGTACCTTTGTATAATCTTGTGTCCTCTTAATGCAAAAAATCTGCTACAAACTGCTTAGCGCATCTTCCGCTCTTTCCGCCGTAGTTCATTTCCCATCTTACGGCTTCTTTCTTTATTTCCTCTGTCATTTCTATCCCGTCACGTTCCAGCAGTACTCTAACAATTTCTATATACTGCTTTGAGTCGGGTGCCGGGAAGAACAAGCTTATTCCAAAACGTTCCGCAAGAGAGAGCATCTCCTGTTTGTTGTCGTTAACGTGTACCTCACCGCCGTCGCGATCTGCCCATGTTTCACGGATAAGATGACGTCTGTTTGAGGTTGCATATACCAACACATTTCCTGCATTTGCCTGGAGCTGTCCCTCCATTGCAATCTTGAGTGCTCTATATTCCGTGTCGTGACGTTCAAATGTTAAATCATCAAGGAACAGTATGTATTTATGCGGTGAATCCTCAAGCTGTTTTGTCAGGTCGGGAATTTTTGTTATTGCACTTTTGGGCAGTTCTATTACACGCAGTCCGTCCTTTGCAAACATATTAAGCAACGCCTTAACAGATGTAGACTTACCTGTGCCTCTGTCACCGAATAAGAGTACATTATTTGCAAATTTTCCCTCAAGGTAAGCCTTAGTGTTATCTGTAAGCACCTTTTTCTGATGCTCCATACCAACAATATCATCAAAATCTGCCTTGTCCGAATTTTCTATACCTTTGAGCTCACCATCGTATCTAAAGGCAATATACTTTGAAAGCAAGCCGTTACCTAATGACGAATAATGAGCAAGCAGGTTTTCCAAAAGCTCATTGGGTGTGTTCGATGATGTTATTTTACGGATTGACTCCGTATATCCAACATAATAGCCTGTACTGTTGCCTGATGGTTTATATTTGATTTTTGTATCAAACAATCTTGTAAACACTGTTTCTATATCAAGCATTGCAAGACGGCATAAATCGTCGCCTATACGCTTCTGGCCACGTGCAAGCATCGACAAAACGTTTTCATCGTTTGCAAGCAGTGTTGCAATGTATTCTCTAAGGCTGTCCTCCGTTACACCCTCTGTTTCTGCAAATCTCACTATTCCACGTAACAGTGTTGCATTGTCCTTTTCAAGTATTGCATTTACGATAGGATCATCTTTTATCCCATCAAAAATGAATAAATCCATTCTTTTTCACTCCGTTTATTCTGATTTATGTTTTCTTGTCATCAATGTGTTAACAGCATCCTTTGGGTCAGCATTCTTATAAAGCACATTGTATGCCTGCTCGATAATCGGTGTTTCCACTCCGTATTTTTTACCAAGCTCGTATGCGGCAGTTGCCGTATTTACACCTTCGACTACCATATGTACAGACTTTAGCACCTCATCAAGCTTCATACCCTTACCTAAAAGCTCGCCTGCTGTATGGTTACGTGACAGAGTGCTCGTTCCTGTTACTATTAAATCGCCAAGTCCCGAAAGACCCGCAAAAGTAGATGCCTTAGCCCCCATTGCAATGCCAAGCCTTGAAAGCTCCGAAATACCGCGTGTTATGAGTGCCGCCTTTGTGTTATCGCCATAACCTAAGCCATCAGATATTCCTGCACACAATGCAATTACATTCTTTAACGCACCGCCGAGCTCTACACCGATTACATCATCAGACGTGTATACTCTGAATGTATCGGTAGAAAATATAGCCTGTAGATATTTTGCAGTTTCTTCATTATCCGATGCCACAACCACTGTTGTGGGTATGCCTCGGCTTACCTCCTCTGCATGTGATGGACCGCTTAGTACAGATATTTTCGCCTGCGGTATCTCCGATTTATAAACCTGTGAAAGCCTTAACTCGCCCTCAAGTCCCTTTGAGATATTGACAAGCTTCTGCCCATCTGTCACATACTGCGACATTTCCTTTGCGGTTGTACGTGTCGCAGGTGACGGAACAGCCGTTATAACCACCTCTGCACCCTCGATACACTCCTGCATATTATGGGTACAAATTACATTGTCAGGAAAGCTTATGCCGGGAAGAAATTCCTTATTTTCACGGTCACGATTTAACCTGTCTGTTTCCTCCTGAATCCATGACCACATATACACCTGATTTCCGCTACCTGCCATATGTAAAGCCATTGCAGTACCCCAGCTACCCGAACCTATTACAGCTATTTTCATAATTATGTCTATTAACTCCTTTCACAAAACTCAAGTTTGAAAGAAAATCGTTCATGTCGCCGCTTTGCAGTGAGTGGTGGCATTACGCCCGAGTCCAAATCTTTGATTTGGTTCACGAGAGCTATGCAACAGAGTTCTAAATCTTTGATTTAGGTAACTCCACTGCTCA
>CADBPJ010000208.1 GCA_902796445.1 uncultured Ruminococcus sp.
CGAGGACGGAACTCTGACCTATGAAGAAGCAAGAAAGCAATCCTACATCAAAATCTTACAATGGGTAGAGCCAACATTCACATTAGAGGATATGCAAGGCGACTTTTGCTATTGGGATATTCCGTCAATAGACAACGCATACTTTAATAGAGCAAGAAAGTTATTACTTGAAGCACAAGCAAGGAGGCAAACAGAATGACTAAATTACAGATAACAAAAGACTTTATAATTAAAACAATAATACCGATATTATTCGCAATATTCCTTTACTCAATGTTTATCAACATCTGCACCGACTCCGCCGGAACAGTTGACTATGTAAAGCTATTCATACTCTGCGGAATACCTTTCGGCATTACAAGGCTTATTGTATTCCCACTGTTCGGCTTAAATGGTATGCTTGCAACACTTATATTCAGCTTCTTTATCGGTGGAGCTATTGGAGGAATAATTTTAATATGGAGATTGCTTGTAGCCCTGTATTACATTCCTTTAACTGCGGTTAGATTTGTCGCCGCAAGAGCATAAAACAAAATCCCTTGCAGAATGTTTTTTCTGTGAGGGATTTTTTTGAGCATTTGAGCAAATGACTTATTTATGATATAATTAAAAAAATTTGAGGATTTTTTGACTTTTTCCGTCTGTAAATCGTCTAATAAGTGAAAAGGCCTTTTACAACGGCGAAAGGAGGATATAAATTGTTGGAACTGTTCGAGCAGAAATATAAGGAATGTGAAAAGCAATTATTTTTGGTTGCCATAGGATATTTACATAATACGGAGGACGCAAAAGACTGTGTGCAAGAAGCTGTATTATCTGCGTGGAAATCCTTTGATAAATTAAAGAATAAAGAGTATTTCAAAACTTGGATTACACGCATTGTAATAAATAAGTGCAAGGATTTTATGAAGCAACAAAGGTACACGGAGGAACTTACGGACTCTATAAATGTGTTCTATGATATGCCAACGGAAGAAATCGGAATAATGGATTGTCTTTGTAAACTTCCCTCAAAACAATCAATATATATAACTCTCCGATTTTATAACGAAATGACTTATGAACAAGTTGCAGAAGCATTAAAGCAACCTGTATCAACCGTAAAATACAAAACCAAAAAAGCATTGTCAGAGCTTAAAGAGCTTTTGAAAGGAGATGTTGAAAATGAAAATGTCTGAACTTGAAAACAGATTGAAAGGTCATGCCCAAATAGCAAAATCAAACATAGCAGCTCCTTTCGATTTGAAAACCGAAATTAAGAATATGGAGGAAAAAAATATGAGCAGACAAACAAATAAAAGTTGGATAAGAAAACCCATTGCAATAGCCGCAGTATTAGCATTATGTATTATGACAGTAACCCTAACGCCGATTGCAAATTCAATAAAAGGCTTCTTCAAAGATATTGTACGCTTTGACGGAGCAATAACCGGCACAGAATATACCAATGCTACAAATGAAATAAAGATTGATACACTTGAAATAAATACTGAAAACGGTCAGCTTATTCTCCCGTTAGATATTACTTTTGAAAATAAAACTGAAGCACCGTTCCCATACATTCAGGAAATCTCCGTAGCGGAATATAAAATACTTGATAACAATAACAAAGAGCTTGCCAAAGTGAAAGTTGCTGCTGATGAAGGCACAAAGGGAATTGTAACAGACGGCAAGGTTTTAGTTAATATTCCACTTGACAACGGGCTCAAAAAAAATGAAACATATTTCATTCAGATTGATAAAATGTACGGTTTATCAAAGGCAGACGCACCATTACACATTACAGGAACTTGGAAATGCGAGTTTACAAAATAAGAATAGAAAATCCCTTGCAGGTCATTTCTGCAAGGGATTTTTTATGTTATTTAGATAAATTTTCTGAAACATCTTGACAAGTGTAGCTACATCTGTTATACTAATGACAGTAGCTACAAGTGTAATTACACTAAAATCAATCTTATGTAACATAAGGAGGACAATAAAATGTCAACTGTTAAACACACAATTACCGATTCCGAATACGCAATTATGCGAATACTCTGGAAAGCTGAAAAACAAATGACTGTTGCAGATGTTGTAAGAGAGCTTGACGGAAACGACTGGACGGCTTCTACCGTATCTACCTTTTTGCAAAGGCTTCTTAAAAAAGAGGTTATTGCCTGCGATAAAAAAGGCAAGACAAATTTGTACTACCCTTTGCTGAAACAAAGCGAATACGATTTGAGCGAAACAGAAAATTTCCTATCAAAGATTTATAAAGGCTCTGTTAAAAATCTTGTTGCGGCACTCTATGAAAACAAAAAACTTTCAAATGAGGATATGTCGGATTTGAAAAAAATGTTTGAATTGGAGTGATACTATGTTTGAGCTTTTCAAAACAGTGCTTATATTAAGCCTTTTTGGTTTTGGGATAACAGCTTTACTGCTTTGCTTAAAACCCATTACCGCAAAAAAATTTCCTGCTAAATGGCAATATTACGTATGGATTGCGGTATTGCTCTCAATGATTATACCTACATACAAGCTGATACCCCCAAAAGAAGCTCAAAAGCTCCCGCTGCTCCCTCAAAATGAGATTGTGCAGCCGGAAGCTGTGCAAGATTTAGAGGAAGCTCCGAGAACGGTTATAATCGAGGAAACACCCATTGAGTACAGAGAGGTAAACATCACACCGAACTATCGTATTAAGCTGCTTGATTTGTTGGCTTATGTATGGTTTGCCGGAATGTGCTTTTATCTGATTGTTGTTATCAGCAGCTATATAATTTATCTCATACGGAAACACAAAAAAGCTATACGAATAATGGAAAATGCTGTGCTGAATGAGGTTAAAAAGGAATTGAAGATAAAACGGCATATTAAAATCAGAATGTCGCCGGATATACAATCGCCCATGCTTGTAGGCGTTCTGTTCCCGGTTATCTACATTCCTTGCAGAGAAATCCCGGACGAAAATATGCGAATGGTATTCCTGCACGAACTGACTCATTACAAGAGAAAAGATTTGATTATAAAGTGGCTTTCTCTCTTTGTAAACGCTGTGCATTGGTTTAACCCTCTTGCATATCTACTCTGTGCGAACGTCAGCGAGGCCTGCGAGGTTTCCTGTGATATGGCAGTTACAAAAAATATGTCTGATACAGAACAAAAAATCTATATGAAAACAATTCTTGATTTAGTTGAATAGGAGGCGAAATTTATATGTTGGAAAACCTATACACGACAAAAATGAGTATGGATAAGAAAAAACTGCAGAACAGATTTACAAAAATCCGTTCCAAAAACGGACGAATTTCTAAACTAATGGCTCTTATTATCTTTGCCGTAATTCTTCTTGTTATGGCTTGTGTATCTATCATTATCGCCGCTAATATAAAAAGTGATGAATATACTATGACGGAAAACGAGTTTTCCGATTATATCAATCGTCCTATCGGCGCTGTAATGGCAGATATTGATTACGCAGACGACAATAAACTCATATTCCATTACGGAGAGGGCTTATTTGTTATCAATCATCAAACAGGCGAAATTCAATTTGCAATGAGTATTCCAAAATTCAATGTATCACAAGCACAGCAAGGCAGTAATATTCTTGATGTGAAGATAGACAAAGACGGAAAATACGCTTATCTTTCCAGCGTAGGCTCTGCTGATGAAATTAAAGATTATGATAAATACATCATCAATCTTGAAAATGGCGAGGTAAAAAAAGGTGCTATGCCGGAGAACGCAGAATTGTTTACAGGAATAGCAGATACATTTACAACAGTACAAAATCCTATTGGTTGGTATAGCAACAACTGTATTATAAGCGATGATAAAATATATTATCTGACATCTGAAACAGGTGTAGTAAATGGTATGCAACTTATAACCGTTAATAAGGCTGACGGAGAAATTGAGCATAAATTCATTTGGGGCGATAACTATGTGTCGGTTGCTTCCCAAATTACTGAATATACTCCTGATGATATAAAGGATATTACAGATGTAGAGCTTGTTGTAGGTGGTATTAAATATCCTCTTGCAACCACAAATGCACATACAGAAATCGAAAAAGCCTTTTCATCAGCAACAAAGATTAAAATGGGCGGAACTGCTTGCCCCTTTGATGCAGAACTTATATTCACAAGAAAAGACGGGCAAAAGGGCTATGTAACTATCGCAACGGACTCTTGTGCAGTTTTCAAAAGTGGTGATACATATTATGATTACGGCGAAGATAATTCAACGTTATTGGGATATTTCGGACTTGATGTAGAAACTGTTATTGACCTGACAACTATCAACAAATCGTATATGGATAACTCTGAAATAGCAGTAAGGAATTTTTTTACATTATTTGATAAATCAGATTTCGAAGAAATGAAAACACTCGTTACTAACGAATTTATTGCACAAGGGTATATTGATGATGCTTACGGAATGTGTTACGGTATGACGAGAGCAACGTTAGAAACCTGCTCAAAAGCTAATGTTGACGAATTTCTAAATGAATATTTAAGACCGGAAAATGTTCAACTGACATTATCAGAAAATGATATTGAACTGTTGAAAGCAAAATCTGATGAATTGGCAGTATATACAGTAGTTTTTACGGCTGAAAGCAATATAAAGGGCGATACCAAATCCCCATACAAAAGTTTTGTTAATGTAATATGTAAAAGACAAAATAACGGAAGCTGGTTAGTACACAAATTAGAAAGATAAAAGATTGGAGGCGTCGAATTATGCTGGAAAATATCTACACAACAAAAATGAGTGCAAATAAAAAACAGTTACAGAACAGATTTACAAAAATTCGTTCTTCAAGTGGTAGAATTTCAAAAATGATGTCATTTATAATGGCAATATTTGTTGCAGTAACAATGTTATGTGCAACGGTTGTTATGGCTGCCGTTGTCAATGAAGAAGAAAATTTCTTTATAAATGGAAAAGGATATGCTATTACCCCTATCCTTATAGAAAACAAATTAGAGGTACACACTGATAGCTATTATGTTCCTCTTCGAGATACCTTTGAGGCTCTTGGATATGATGTATTTTATGATGTGGATAAATCTAAATACGAAAGTTTAATGGACGAATTTACATTCCCTCAATACGATTCAGAGCCGTATAGCAAAAAAGTTGATGATGAATTTCTCAAAGAAATAATACGCACACCTGAATATCACTTGAAAAACTATGTAAAAACAGATATTGATAGGTATATTTATGGTGCAACATATCATTTCAACCGTCAAATGCCTATAATTGAAATGGTAAAAGGTAATGAGGTATGGGCGTGTCAAATTGGCAGTACAAGATACAATAAGTTTATTCCTGCCGGAGCCGTTGTTTTAATTGACGGAAAAACATATATTCCGCTTCGTGCAGTAGCTTATATTGTTGGCGGTCAGGATAATGTGAAATGGAATAGCGAAAAAAGAGATACATATTTTGAGGGTGCTTTAACATTTAATGAAGCTGAAAATATTGTAACAATAAACCTTGAATAAGGAGGCGAATTTGATATGTTTGAAAGATTATATACAACAAAAATGAGTGCTGATAAAAAATCATTACAAAAACGCTTTTCTAAAATCCGTTCAAAAAGCGGAAGAATATCAAGACTAATGGCAATTTTCATGTCCGTTGCCGTTCTCATAACCATAACCTGTGCAACTATTGTTATGGCAGCCGTAGGATCGGACGGATTAGAGTATTGGGATAAAAACGAAGTCTATATTTTAGGTAGTATGAAATTGTCAGTTGATGTAGAGCTTGAAAAATCTCCGCAATGGATAAAAGATATTTCTTCCAATGGAAAGCTAACTCTTATGATAAATAAAATAGATACCCGTGCCACATCAGGACTTGTAACACACAGTAATTCAGCAAAAATAAGTGGAGATATTGGAAGCGAAACTCTTACTCGTTCAGGAACATCAAGCTATTATAATACAGAGCTTGTAAAATCTGATAAAGAATATGACTGGGCTGTTATGCTTTTTAGTTATGGCACCACCGATAAGGGCGATATTGATACTGATAATATTTATGCTTATTTTACAACTAATTATGATG
Source organism: uncultured Ruminococcus sp. (assembly GCA_902796445.1). GTDB lineage: Bacteria > Bacillota > Clostridia > UBA1381 > UBA1381 > Ornithomonoglobus. Next base: position 6,073 of record CADBPJ010000208.1, read on the forward strand.
AGTTATCAAGATATATCGGCGTGGACTATGATTTTTTCAAAAAAGAGATTGGTTTTGAAAAGTTTTCAAAAGGCTATGATATTCAATATATAGGTGATTACGAAGAAGCTGAAAAGATGTATAATAACGGAATTTATGTAAATTATTTCACCTACTTTGAAAACAAGTACAATAACCGTGAGGTTGAAAATATTGATATAAACATTATTAGAGCTGATAATGGTTTTATAACTGTTAAACCTAACATTGACATTGTAAAGGCGTCAAAACTTCAGGTCTATATATGTGAGCCAAATCAAATATATCGTAGCGGAACGATTAAGCCTTACAAATTATCAGAGGTAAACGGAACAGAAATAAAAATCCCCAATATGCATCTATCAGAAAAATATGAAAGTGGAAAGACTTATGCTGTGCTTTCTGTTGTAACAGATGATTATGACAATGTTCTTTATCGTCAGCAAGACTATGTGAATATACCGTAAAGGAGGCTTTTGATATGAAAAAAATAATCAGTTTAATTTTAACACTCACACTCCTTTGTTCTATTGGCATAACTGCACTCGCAACCAATAATGAAACTGTTGGAGGAAAAATTACACTAACACAATTCATAGGAACAGAAAGAAATAACGCAACATCAGTACAGTTATATATCAAAGGACAATTATATACGGTTGATACAAAAGCGTTTTATGACATTGCCGATTCTATGATAATCACATCTAATATTGAGCCATATACAATTACTAATGACGGCATATATATTTGTGTAAAGGCTGATGAAGATACGGCTGATTTTGTATATTTGAGTGATGCCGGAATAGACAGAGCGACTCCAGCTCCGGGCAGACCTCTTTACTCCTTGTATGTTCCCGATGATACAACGCTAATTAACAAACTTTACAAGCTCACAGAAAACACTACAGATACAGTTTTTAGTGATACAAGCGGACACTGGGCTGAAAATACAATCAACAAATGGAAAGAAAATGGTATAATTTCAGGCTATCCCGACGGAACATTTCAGCCGGATAACCCTGTAACACGTGCCGAACTTGCAAAAATAGTTACATTGGCATTTGATTTGCAGGAAAATGAGTTTGTATACAATGAAAATGACATTGATAATTCAGCGTGGTATTACCAATATTTGCAACGTGCTGCAAAATATATCCCTGTTTATGCACTACCTGTTGGATATGAGAATAACATACCTTATGTTGATAACAACGACGAAAATAGCTTTTTGCCCGAGTGCTATGCTATTCGTATGCACGTTGCGGAAACATTGGTTGAAATCAAAAAAGAGAAAGAAAAATTAAATATTGAAATTCCGTCCATATTAGAGGTAAAAAGTTCAATAAACGACACTTTCAAAGATGGTGATTATGAAAACCTTTATGCAATGCACGGAACGATTCCTAAAAATGTTCAGCGAATGTTTGAATACACTTGGTTAGCAAAAGAGCTTGACATTATGCAGGGCGATACAAACGGATATTTTCGTCCGTATGACAATGTAACAAGGGCGGAATTGCTTACAATGATTGACAGAATTTTGGAGAAATAAAAATTTAGATTATGAACGAACAAAACATTAAACAGGCTTGGTCTGTATGGATTGACGAAAACAAGAAAGTAATTTCAATCAAAGAAAATTCAGCCGGAAAAGAAATCTTTTTTGAGAACAGGGATATAGGCATTAAAGCAGTAACGGAACTTGTTTCCAAAGGTTATAAAATTGGATTACAGTAAAACCCTTGCCGATTATTCGACAAGGGTTTTATTGCAAAACTAAAAAAATGATATAATTTATTTGAATTATGCAACCTTTTTTA
>CADBPJ010000209.1 GCA_902796445.1 uncultured Ruminococcus sp.
GCGGTTGAAGCAGTCATAAAGGAGTTTGAGGACTATCTTATAGGCAAAGATCCGATGCGTATAGAACATCATATTCAGGCACTTTACCGCGGCGGCTTTTACAGAGGTGGTCCACTTATGCTTTCGGCAATCAGCGGAATTGAGCAGGCGATGTGGGACATCAAGGGTAAGTACTATAACTGCCCCGTATATGAAATGTTGGGCGGCAGATGCAGAGATAAGATAAGAATGTATACGCATATAAAGAGGACGGCTGTTGTCGGCGAGTTTTCTATCGATGAAATGCTTGACATTGCGGATGAAAGGCTTAAGGAGGGCTATACTGCTCTTAAATACTCAATAATACCGCCGATAAAAGCAGTTGAAAACCCGGCAAACATCGAAAAGCATATCGAGAGATTTGCTAAGGTTCGTGAAAGAATAGGAAACAATGTGGACTTAGCCATTGATTTTCACGGACGTGTTTCGCCTGCTGTCGCAAATATTCTTATTGAAAGACTTAAGCCGTATAGTCCTATGTTCATAGAAGAACCGTGTCTGCCTGAGAATGTTGACTGTATGGTAAATATCGCACATAAAACAACAGTTCCCATTGCGGCTGGAGAAAGACTTTTCGGAAAGTGGCAGTACAGAGAGCTTATCGAAAAGCAGGCGGTGAGCATTATTCAGCCGGACATATGCCATGTGGGAGGAATTTATGAGGGCAGAAAGCTTGCGGCAATGATTGAGATGTATTACGGTTCGGTTGCTCCGCACAATCCCCTCGGCCCTATATCGCTTGCCTCATGTATTCAGCTTGACGCAAGCATACCTAACTTCCTTGTTCAGGAGCATCCCGGAAATCCGGATAAATCCGACCTCGGTGTCGGCTATATAAAAGAGCCGTTTGTTATAAAGGACGGATATATTGATGTTCCGACAAAGCCGGGACTCGGCGTTGAGCTTGATGAGGAAGCATTAAAGGATAAGATATATGACGGAAAATGGACAACTCCGCGACAGTATTATGAAGACGGCAGCAATGCAGATTGGTAAGGTGAATTATGAATAAATCAGTTTTTGTAACAGGCGGCTGTTACGGCACGGGCTATGCTGTTGCCGAGCGGTTTGCTAAAGAGGGATACAATGTTTTTGTAAGCGGCCGCGATAAGAGCAAAGCAAATGATGCGGCAAAGGCAATATCTGAAAAATACGGAGTTTACGCAAAGGGATATCAAACATTGAGCTTTGAGCAGGACGAGGTATGTGAAATCTTTGCGGATATTGAAAAAAACGGATTCAGAGTTGACAGCATTGTTTTAAACGCAGCAAACTTAGGAATAGGACAGGAAAGTCTTTCGGTGGATATTGAGGATTTTATGGGCGTGTACAAAATAAATGTCGTATGGAATTTTATGATGGCAAGAGAGGCGGCAAAGCAGATGAAGACGGTACACAGAGGTTCAATTGTGTTTATCACATCAAATTCCGCTCTGCGCGTTACGGAAAACCGCTGCGCCTACTGCTCGTCAAAGAGCGCGATACTTGCTATGTCGAAATCCTTTGCTGTTGATTGGGGAAAATATGGTATACGCTCAAACTGTGTCCTACCGGGAATGATTAAAACCGAGCGGTGGGAAAACAATGTCAATAACTGCAAATATTATCTTTCCAACTATACACCTATTGAGGATATAGCTGATTTTACCGATATTGCAAACGCAGTATGGTATTTTGCAAGCGATGCTTCAAAAAATACAACAGGTGCAGAATTGGTGGTTGACGGCGGGATGCTGGCGCAGCTTACACCTAACATAGAAAGAGAGCTATGGAAAGATGAATGATAAATTAATCAAATCAATAGAAAATGAAAAAATAATAGTAATACTCAGAGGTATAGCGAGTGAAAAGCTTATACCTCTTGTCGAGGCAATGTACAGCGGAGGTATACGCTTTTTGGAGCTTACATACAGCGCAGACGGAAGAGTTTCAGATGAAAAAAACGCCGAAAACATTAAAATGCTGTCAGAACATTTTGAGAACAAAATTTATATCGGTGCGGGAACCGTTCTTAATGAAAGGCAGGTTGAGCTTACAAAAGAAGCGGGAGGGAAATTTATAATTTCTCCGGATACAAATCCCTGTGTTATTCAAAGGACAAAAGAACTTGGAATGGTGTCGATTCCGGGTGCTTTGACACCGAGCGAAATTCAGGTTGCACATAGAAGCGGAGCGGATTTTGTGAAGCTGTTTCCTATTACAAATTTAGGTGCGGACTATGTGAAAGCGATAAAAGCACCGCTTTCACACATTAGGTTATTGGCAGTGGGAGGAGTTAATGAAAACAACCTTTCTGAATATTTACGGGCAGGCGTATGCGGTTTTGGAATAGGCTCCAATATTGTTTCGAAAAAGCTTGTTGATGAAAACAATTATGAAGAAATAACCGAGCTTGCAAAAAAATATGTATCGGCGGTGAAGATATGATAAATTATATAGCTATTGACGGAGGAACAACAAATACAAGAATAAGCCTTGTTGTGAACGGGAATATTGTCGACACCATAAAATACAATGTGGGAGCCGGAAAGAGCATTAATAATAAAAATATCCTGAAAAGCACAATAAAGGACGGAATTGACAAAATTTTGAGAAGAAACAATATGCAAAGTTTTGAAATACAGAGAATACTTGCGTCCGGAATGCTTACCTCCGAATATGGAATCTATACTCTTGAGAATATAAAGA
>CADBPJ010000210.1 GCA_902796445.1 uncultured Ruminococcus sp.
AAAAAGAGGGAGCCTTGGGCGTTATCCGTAAGGGTACGGGTATACAGGCAGTTTACGGCCCAAAGGCAGATGTATTGAAATCTGATATAAACGATATTCTATGAAACTTTTAACAATAAACACTCACAGCTTAATAGAAGACGATTATCGAAAAAAGCTTGATATTTTTGTCGATGCCATATACAGAATACGCCCTGATATTATCACAATGCAGGAGGTCAACCAGACAATTAATGCACCCATTATATGTTTAGGAGATGAATATAACATACGGCGAGATAATCACGTATATGCCGTATGTAAGCATCTTGCGATAATGGGACTTGACTATAGCTGTATATGGCGGGGCATAAAAAACGGATACAAAAAATTTGACGAGGGAATTGCCGTAATGTCAAGATTGCCCATAAAGGAAACCAAATCATTTATTATAAGCAAGACACACGATTCTAAGAATTGGCGGTTACGCCGTGTGCTTGGTGTAAGAACAGGCAATGATTGGTTTTACTCGGTGCATATGGGCAGATTTGACGATACAGAGGAGCCGTTTATAAATCAATGGCAGAATTTTGTATCAGAGGTTTCACAAACGGAACGTGTATGGGCTATGGGCGATTTTAACTGTGATGGTGAAGGTGACGGATATAAAGCCGTCATAAATTCAGGATGGTATGACACATATAAATTGGCAGAGGAAAAGGACAGGGGTATAACCGTAAGAGGAAATATAGATGGTTGGCATGATGGCGATATAGGCAGTATGCGTATAGACTATATTTTTTGCAACAAGAAAATTCCTGTAAAAAGCTCTCAAGTCATATTTAATGGTGATAATGAGCGTGTTATATCAGACCATTTTGGGGTATTGGTGGAGGTGTAGGATATGCGTGAGTCGGGAATTTTAATGAGTATAAGCTCACTGCCTTCAGATTACGGCATTGGCTGTTTTTCGGAGGAGGCATATAGGTTCATTGACTTTTTGAGTAATTCGGGACAAAGCTATTGGCAGATACTGCCTATGGGGCATACAGGCTTTGGTGATTCGCCCTATCAATCGTTTTCAAGCTTTGCGGGTAATCCGTATTTTATAGACTTAACAAGCCTTATCGACCATGACGTGCTTGATATGACGGATTTCGGTATGGACGAGGCGAGAATAGATTACGGCAAGCTGTATCAGTCGCGGTATGCAATTTTGCATATGGCATATAAAAACAGTGATTTTAAGGGTGAAAGCGGATACAGTGCATTTCTTCGGGAAAATGAGTTCTGGCTCAACGACTATGCTGAGTTTATGGCATTAAAAGATGCAAATAACGGAAAAGCATGGAACGAGTGGGAAACGCTTTCGGCAGATGATAAGGATATAGAGTTCTGGAGATTTGTACAGTATACGTTCTATACACAGTGGTATGACTTAAAATCCTATGCAAACAAAAAGGGCATAAAAATAATTGGTGATATACCAATATATGTGTCATATGACAGCGTTGACGTATGGAAAAATCCACATTTATTTCAGCTTGACAAAAACAGCTTACCGATAAAGGTGGCAGGCTGTCCGCCTGACGGATTTTCAGCAACAGGTCAGCTTTGGGGGAATCCGCTCTATGATTGGCAGACACACGAAAATGACGGGTTTAGCTGGTGGATAAAGAGAATAGAACATTCATTCAGACTTTATGACACGTTGCGTATCGACCATTTCAGAGGCTTTTGCGAGTATTATGCAATTCCTTATGGTGCAAAGACGGCGATTGAGGGAGTGTGGCAAAAAGCCCCGGGGCATAGCCTGTTTTGTGCTGTAGAGAAGACATTGGGCAAGCGTGATATAATAGCCGAGGATTTGGGATTTATAACGGAGTCTGTGCGTGAGTTATTACGTGAATGCGGATTTTGTGGTATGAAAGTATTTGAATTTGCATTTGATGAACGTGACGATAACGGAGTGGAGGTATATATGCCGCATAATTATCCCGTAAACTGCGTTGCGTATACTGAAACTCATGATAATGAGCCTGTAACCTCGTGGTTTTTAGGACTGTCAAAGAAAGAGAAAAAACTCGTACGTGAATATCTCTGTGATTATTACACGCCTGATGGTGAAATAGCACTCCCCTTTATAAGCAGAATAATGCAGAGCAATGCAAGACTGTGTGTTATACCCATACAGGACTATCTTATGCTTGGCAGTGAGTCACGTATGAATACACCACAGAGTGTCGGAGGGAATTGGCAGTGGCGGATAAGACGAAATCAGCTCTCAGATGAGCTTGCCAAGCGGATTTTATCTATGACAAAGCTTTATGGAAGAGTGCAAAATGCTTAATTTGCACAAAATGTTTCCTCTTTTGAGTAATCGTTACTGAAAAACTAAGAAATTCGACAGAAAACGACTTTTTATGAAAGAGATGAGATTTCAAAGTTGGAAATACATCTCTTTTTTTATTTGACATTGCACAAAGATTTACTAATTAGGTAAATTTTTGTTGAAAAAGTAAAATTTTTATGCTAAAATATATTTATCAAAGGGGGTAATGATTTGAAAGAAGAAAATGCAATTATAAGAAAATATTTAGGAGATAGAATACATTCATTCCGTGTGGAGCTGAGCATTTCAAGGGAGAGTGTAGCAGAAAAGCTTGGAATATCAAAACGTACTTTGGCATCATATGAGCGTGGCGAGCGTGAAATAACGATGCAAAGATTAATAGAGCTTGCAAAGCTTTATAACACTACTTATACAAACCTGACAAACTATGAAAATATACTTGATGATATGGGACATCTCGCAATCGGGTAAAGATAAGTGACGGGCAGAGATTTTAAGTACATCAGATTCAAGCATTATATGACACAGGAATATGCGGCAAATGTCGTGGGTATATCAAGATATACATTGTCAGGTTATGAATCAGAACGCGTGGGAATACCCATTACAACTGCGTTACGGCTACACAAGTTATATAATATGACAAGCGAGGAAGTAGAAGGCTACATAGCAAAAATATAATGAACTGTTAAAAAACAAATTTATATCTGAATTCAATCAAATTAAAGAGGGTGTTGCTTTAAGCGGCACTCTCTTTGCATTTACTATTGCAAAACAATAAAGAATATGGTAGAATAAGGATAATAAGGCGGTGAAGGGATAAAAATGTCAAGAGGAAAAAATCAGAAATGTAAGCTGTACTATTTAATTGAATACTTTAAAAAGTATACAGATGAAGAGCATACGGTGACGGTGGCAGAGCTCATAGAATATTTAGGCGAGCAAGGCATTGCGGCAGAACGTAAAAGTATATACCGCGACATTGAAACAATGGGTGATTTAGGTTATGAGATTATCCAGGTACATGGTAAGCGGTTTTCGTACTATCTTGCAGACCGCGATTTTGAAACAGCGGAGCTGAGAACCCTTGTTGATGCTGTGGCATCATCGAGGTTTATTACGAAAAAGAAATCGGGCGAGCTTATAAAAAAGCTTGAATCATTGGCGAATGTTCACGTTGCAGGCAGGCTCAATGCACAGGTGTTTGTTGCCAACAGAATAAAATCCTCAAACGAGAGTATATATTATAATGTAGATGCTATACATAATGCCATAGCGGATAATTCACGTATTACATTTATGTACTATGATTGGGACAAAAATAAAAGAAGGGTGTATCGCCACAATGGAAAGGTATATGAGGTAAGCCCTTGGGCACTTGTATGGAATAACGAAAATTATTACCTTGTTGCATACGATAACGAGGTGTCGCAAATCAAACACTACCGTGTTGACAGGATGATTTCCATTAGCCAGACGGGTAAACCGCGACAGGGAAAAGGGGCATATAGCGACCAGGACACAGCGCAATACA
>CADBPJ010000211.1 GCA_902796445.1 uncultured Ruminococcus sp.
ACCCCCAATCTTGGGGGCAGGTAGGAGCGCTTTTTTTGAACAAGCAAAATTGCTCACTCAAAACGAGCAATTTCCTATGTTATAAAAAAGTCACTATCGTGACTGTCGTTCCGCTGTGCTGCACTCCCATAGGAAAAAAACCGCCTATCACTGCAATGATAAGCGGTTTTTGTGTGTTTTTAAACTTGTCAAGCATTTTGGAGCTGGTGAGCAGAATCGAACTGCCGACCTCTTCATTACCAATGAAGTGCACTACCTCTGTGCTACACCAGCATGTCTTTGACACAAATGGTATTATACCAAATAATTTATGATTTGTCAATCCTTTTTATTGCAAAATACTTGACTTATAAAAAAAAATAGTGTATAATACATTTATTATCTTAAAATGGATAGTGCTGTGCATTGTCCGAACAGAAAGGAATGTAAACGCAAATGAAAAAGAAAAGTATTGTGTCTTTTTGTCTGTTGGTTGTTATAGCAATATTGCTTAACCTTGTTGCGTTTTTCGGTTTACCGGGGAATATGCATCAGAAGTTTGGCGGTATGCTTAATGGCGAGACGGGCATAAGACAGGGCATCGACCTTGCAGGCGGATCTGTTATAACCTTCCAGGCTCAGGCAGAGAACCCAACAGCAGACCAGATGCAGGCAGTTAAGGCTGTCTACGAAACACGTCTTACAGGAGCAGGCTACACAGAGAGCCGTGTTTCTGTAAATGAGGGCGGAAAGGTAACTATTGAGATACCTAATGGTAAAACATCAGAGGGAACAACAGCTGCAGATACTGATGAGGCAGTAGAGCTGTTGTCAGAGGTGGCTAAGCTTACTTTTCAGGATGCTGACGGAAACGTTGTCCTAAACGGTGAGGATGTTACAAGCGCTACAAGCCAATACGGCAAATACAGCGATACAGCACCTCAGCAGTATTACGTTACTGTGAACTTCACATCAGAGGGTACAAAGAAATTCGCAGTGGCAACAGAAAAAGCTGCAGCTGAAAGCGAAGGCAGAAACATCATAAACATCTGCATGGACGAAAATGTTGTTTCAAATCCAAGAGTATCTGAAAAGATAGACAATAGTTCATGCGTAATTTCAGGTAACTTTACAGCAGAGGAAGCAGACAAGCTTGCAAACCAGATAAACTCAGGTAATCTTCCTTTTGAGATGAAGAAGATTACACAGGAAACAGTAGGTGCAGAGCTTGGTAAGGACGCATTGCCAAAGAGCTTGTTGGCAGCAGGTATAGGTATCATACTGATTATGCTGTTTATGATTTGGAGATACAGACTTCCGGGTGTTGTTGCTTGCGTATCACTACTAATCTATATAGGTCTTATATGTCTTGCATTGGGCTTGTTCAGAGTAAACCTGAGCTTGTCAGGTATTGCGGGTATTGTGCTTTCAATAGGTATGGCAGTAGATGCTGACTGTATCATATTTGAACGTATGAAAGAAGAGCTTGCAATCGGCAAGAGTATTCGTGCATCGGTTGAATCGGGCTTCTCAAAGGCACTTTCAGCTATCGTTGACTCTAACATAACAACAATCATTACATGTATTGTGCTTTATATGTCAGGTATAGGTACAGTAACAGGCTTTGCAACAACCCTTGGTATAGGCGTTGTGCTTTCAATGTTCACAGCTATCGTTATAACAAAGATACTGATGAGAGATGTCGTAAATATGGGTGCATCAAACAAAAAGCTATTCTGTAAAGTAAAGGAGTCAAAGGGAGGTGCTGATAATGAGTAAGAAATTCAATTATACAAAGAATAAAGCATTATTCCTTTTACTTCCTGTTCTTATTATAATAGCAGGTATAGTAATGTTCTTTGTTCACGGCGGATTTAACTTTGACGTTGAATTTATGGGCGGTACAAGAATGCAGATTAAAATTGACGGTAAGGATTTTGCTAACAGTGATGTTGAATCAATCGTAGAGGAAGCAACAGGCCTTGATGCTGTTGTTCAGTCAGGATCAGCAGGCGATATAGTTATTATCAAGCTTCCGTCAACAAATGACACAACTAAGGACGAAGAAAACAAGATGACTGCATTCTCTGCATTACAGGAAAAGTATGACCTCAAAGAAGAGGCACTTATGAGTGCGGAATCAGCTGACCCGAGCTTCGGTAAAGAGGTACAGGGCAAGGCAATATCATTTACATTGCTTGCAATCCTTGCGATATTGATATATATCATATTCCGTTTTGACTTAAAGAGCGGACTTATGGCAATATTTGCGCTTGTTATAAACGTACTTGTTATGGCATCTGTATACACAATAACAAACATTGCCATTAACACAACATTTATTGCGGCAATGCTTACGGTAGTGGGATATTCAATAAATAACACAATCGTTATATTCGACCGTATCCGTGAAAACAAAAAGTTGCGTAAACGTGACGAATCTATTGATGATATGACAAACAGAAGTATTGCAGAAACTATGGGACGTACAATTAATTCTACAATTACAACGCTTATCACTGTAGTTTTGATATACATTCTCGGTGTACAGGCAATCAAGCAGTTTGCACTACCGCTTATTATCGGTATAGTTGCAGGTGCATACACATCAATCTTTGTTGCAAGCACATATTGGTCAGCATTTGAACAGGCTGTTGCTAATTCAAAGGCAAAGAAAGCAAAAAGCAAAAAGAAATAATAATGAACAACGACGAGAGTGGCTGTTGCGGAAGCAACAGCCACAT
>CADBPJ010000212.1 GCA_902796445.1 uncultured Ruminococcus sp.
GTTTCCATAGCTATCACCTCCTTACATAAGAGATGATGGCATAACCGCCCAGCTTTTACACTGTTTTCAATCTTACCTTTAACATCGAATTTCTCCGACAAATCTTATTATACTACAAATTATGCCAAAAATCAACACTAATTTATAGGGGATATAAAAATAGATGCAGAACGGACGAAAACCACCGAGTAGCAAAGCTACGAGGGTTATCCCGTAGCGTACGTGTGTACGTAAGGGATGATTTTTGTTCGTTCTGCGCTATTTTTATGCTCCCGCTTTTTCTACACTCATAATCTTGCCTGTAGTATGAACATACTTTGTGTATATATCAATAGTCCGTCCTACGGACAGCTCGTTTGAGTCGGCGGTGATGTAGCTGTTTTCGGCCTCCTTGCCGCGTGTTTTTACAGTAAGGGTTACATCATATCTATCCGGCAATTCTGCCCATACATACTTACCGTCTGCCCGCTCGCTCTGCACCTTTGCAGGTGATGATTTAACGTCTGTTATTTCGCCTAAATCCATCTCTGACTTTTTATCGGTTACCTTGCCCTTTTCTGTAAGTGCCTTTACTGTGTATTCCTTAACACCTGACACCTTAACAGTGTAGACAAACTCCTCATCGGACTTGACAGCCGTTGTGACGTTACTTTTAAATCTTACAACCAAGCCAAGTGCCACAACCACAACAAGCACGATTGCAAGCACGTCTATTATATTGAACTTACCTTTTGTTTTCATTTTTATCAATCCTTTCCGTTCCAAATGCACATTGCCTAAAGTCTGAAAGAAATTTTCGCAGATTGCCGTTTCAAAGTGATGGAGCTGTATATGATACTGCCCATTGCTTCAAAATGGCGAGATGCGGGAATTTATTCAGACTTTTCGTTTATCTCTACTACAAATCCTTCAAGTGCATAACCCTTGCTCCTAAACGGCATCTTCTCGCCCACCTTGACCTTTGTACTGCCGCAAGTAAAAGCGAGGTCGTTTTCTGCTGCAAGAAGCTCTATGGTTGCGTAAATATCAACCCTGTCCTCAATCGGCTCTGTAGCATATGTGCCATCAATAGAGTTAAAGGTCATAGCCTCGGCATCTTTAATCTCAACAGCCTTTAATGTTCCCGAATCCTTTTCCGTAAGGCTTATCGTGATTTCATCACCAACCTCTAATGCATCGCCAACGTATTGTTCCTCGTTTGCAATAAGTACAACTGCTTCTATTGTTTTCATATCGCCCGTTGCTGTCTTTTTGCCGAATACACTCATAAGTGCCACACCTGCAACAATTACAAGTATCACTATGAGTGTGTCAATCAGTGTCCATTTAATCTTCTTACTCATTTTCTGCCTCCTATGGTTTTTATATATAAATCTTCGGTGTTTTTAGTCATGATCCGTGATGTAAATTTCTCGTTAAATATTTCCTTTGACCGCTCGCTCATTTTATCATACTTGTCGCTGTCAGACAACAAATCCATTATGGCGGTTTTGAGTGCGGTGCTGTTTTGTTTTGGTACAACGTATCCGTTCTCGCCGTCTGCTATTACACCAGGGTTACCGCCAAAATCCGATACAACAGCAGGTATGCCGAGGCTCATTCCCTCAAGCAGAGCAAGGCTTGTTGCCTCTGTGCCGTATGATGCATTGACCTGTATGTCCGTTATCTGCATAAGCTTGTCAACGTCTTGTATAAAGCCTGTAAATATTACATTATCTTCTAATCCAAGCTCTCCCACCTTAGCTTTTAAGGTATCCTCATATGAGCCTGTGCCTGCAATAAAGAACCTTGCATCAACACCCTCGTCTATAAGCATCCTTGCGGCTTCGATAAAGTACATATGCCCTTTTATATCCTCAAGCCGCGCCACAATGGAAATTACCTTCTCGCCTTTTTTAACGCCGAACCGCTCTCTTATTTCCATCTTTTCAAAATCATCTACAGGCTTTAGTCCGTCAACTCCGTTTAATATAACCGAAATTTTACTGTCTTTAACACCTGTGTCGGTAAGATTGTCCTTTGCCGCCTCGGCAACTGCGATTATGCTCTGGATGTAAAAATTATTTATAAATCCATTTATCTGCTTCCCGGGGAAACTCGTGAGCCTTTTCGATTGCGGGAACACGCTGTGGCGTGTATATACCACCTTTGCTCCGCTATGCTTTGCCGCAATACGTGCCGACATACTCGCATGGGTATGAACAAGGTCAGGCTTTTCACGTTTAAATATTTCCTTTAACGATTTAACCGACTTTAAATCAAGCGATTTTTCCGCAATTCCCATGACCTCTATTACCTCTATGCCTAATTTTTCAATTTCAGGCTTTAAGAGGCTATCGGGCGGAAGTATCACCTTAACATCAAATTTTGTATAGTCAAAGTTTTTCAAAAGCGTTATCAGGCACTTGCCTGCGCCGCCTATATTTGAGTCGCTTGACACCTCTATTATTTTACTCTTCATTGCCACTCTCCCTTACTATATGTGATAGTGCCACCGTCATTGCAATTACCATAAAGAATACTGCCATTACACGGTAGTTATAGAACGTATAGTCAAACAGGCTCTGGAACAAAAATCCTGAAACTCCTGCACCTAAGCCGAGAAGCATCGCTGAATTATACGATTTCTTCTCCCCTGCCCTGTAGCCTGTATGTGCAGATTTAAAGTACACGCACAAAAGGGCAATAAACATTGCAAGTGTTCCTATTCCGCCCTCGACTAAAAGCTGTAGGTACGTATTATGTGCATGGGGCGCGATAATCGCATTATATGAAAACAGCGGATATACCTCACCAAATGCCGCCTCGCCCATTCCTATTCCGCCCATGAAATAGTTACGGACAATTCCCATTGCACCCATCCATATAAACACTCTGTATGATGTTGATGAGTCGCCCATATCGCCTATAGACAGCAGTCTGTCAATTATAGTCTGCGGCAACACAAACGGCAGTACAAGGACAACAGGTATTGCAAGCGCCCACCATCGTCCTTCATAGAACGTGATAAACAGTACCGCACTTACCATAAATCCAAGCCAACAGCCACGTGATTGTGTAAGTATCAGGCACAGAAACACAAGTCCCGTTACTCCTAAATACACCCATTTTGAAAGTGATTTTGCCTTGTCCTTTAAAAACATTACGATTGACACAGGCAGTACAAGGAGCAGATACTCGCCAAGCACGTTCGGGTTTGCAAGTGTTGAATACACACGCATTGTTTCCTCTTCAAACATTTCCTCGTCTATCCACGCATTTGTGGTTGTCCAGCCGAACACGTACTGCATTACGCCGTAAAGTGCAACGAATGCTCCGCTTATTACGAATACACGCAACAGTCCGTAAAGCTGTTCCTTTGTCGTAACAGTGTTTATAACCGCAAAATAGAACGATATAAATATAAAATACATTGCCCATACAATAAGGCTGTTTTTCGGTGTGAACGAGAACAGGCTCGTTACAAACAGCACTGCTAAAAACAGAATTAATGCAATGCCCACACCCTCACGTTTCCATTTAAAGTCCTTATTTATAAGTGACTTTATAACCACCGACATAAGCGTCCATATACACATTCCTGCAAGGGGAACTGACGAAAATGCAATAAGCGGTGCTAAGAATACCGATGCATAGATGCCTGTTACGGGGTATTCTAAAACCAATAACATTCCGAACACTGCAAACGGCACAAGCACACCGATTATTGGTGATAATGCCATTATCGCACCTGTTATAATGCCTGCCGCTAAAGCCGATATAAGCCTTAGCTTGCCATGTGTTTTCTCAGCATCGAAAAAGTCAAACGTGATATTTTTAACTCCTGCGCACGATTTTAGAAAGCCTACAAGCTTTGATGTATTAAACTGCTCGGTTATGTTCAGATTAAGGATTATAAATAGTGCCGAGATTGCAGAAAATACTGCCATATACGTGTTTATATACCCTGTTTGGGCAAACTTTACTACGTTATACACCACCGACAGTGTAAGTCCCATTACTCCGAAAAACCGCGTGTTTAGTGCCATAAAGTTATGAACATAAACACGTGCAGTTTCGCAAAATACACTCTTTTCTACGGCTGTTTTAAGTCTGTCGCCAAATTTAGTGCTGATATATTCCAAAAACGTGAACGGTGCCATAGTTACACGTGACAATATGCTGTTTTTCGTTTTATCCGTTTCAGCTTTCAAGCCGCGTACTATTATGCTCGTCTGCCAGGATTTGCCAAAGAAGCGGTGTATGCCGTCAATAGCATTACCGAGCTTGCTTTTTTTGAATTTGTCCCACAGACATAAGCAGCCTGATATTATCATACTATTCATATTTTTCTCCTTTTGGGAAGTAATTTTATTATCTCATCTACCTTTAAAAGTATTAACATCACTCCATAAACTACAATGCCTATACCGCCGCAAATTACAGCATTTACTATACTTTGCACAAGGGTATTTCCTGCACCCGTAAAGGTATAGACAAGCTTCATTGCAGATGCCATCACAAGTGTGGCAAGTATGGTTTTTAAAATCGTAACCGCCTCGGATTTTGTCACCATATCGGGGTTGCGTTTAAAGAGAACCGCGCCGTTAAGCAGTGCGTTTACCATACTTCCAACCGCCGCCGCAATGGCGAGTCCGCCTGTAAGCTTTGATATATCGTTGCGGATAAGTCCGTTTATCGCAAGGACAAGTACGATATTAAACACCATACTTATAATAGAGTTTACCATAGGTGTCACGGACTGCTTCATCGAGAAGAACGTCTTTGACAGCACCTCGTTTACTGCAAGGAATATCATTCCAACAGCATAGCATGAGAGTGCAGTTGCGACAATACCCACATCTGATGCTAATGCACCATGGCCATATATTATATTGGTAATAGGCCGTGCAAGAATTATCACCGCCGCCATAAGCGGGGCTATTACCAAGACTATTGCCTTTAACGACATTGCAACAAGTGCGTTTGCCTCTTTTTTATCATCACCCGCATTTGCCTTTGCAAGCTTTGGAAATATCAGGTTTGTAACAACA
>CADBPJ010000213.1 GCA_902796445.1 uncultured Ruminococcus sp.
TATGTTGAGGTTGAAAATGGAAAATGGTATAATGTAAGCCTGACGTTTAATCCCGAAGTAAACAAGGTAAGCGGTGTTATAACCCCCGAGGGCGGAGAGCCTAATGATATCGGAACAACTACATTGCCTTCTAACTTAACCAATGGTACTGCGTCAAGATTGGCATTCTATATTCCGTATCATGTTTATGTAGGATTGCAGGAAAACGGCGGTACGACTGGTCAGTTATCCTATGAAGAAAACGGAGAAACAAAAACCTACAATCATAGTAATTCATCTAAGTTTGCCATTGATAACTTTAAGGTTACATACAAGGCACCTGAGTTGAAGATAAACCAAATCCGTCTGTACGATGTATTCGGCGAAGACTTCGGACCCTTGCAGGAAACAAACTCAATGGTTAAAACCGCAAAGATATACTTCTCAGAAGATATAGCAGAAGAATATATAAACGATTCAAATATCCTTGTTACAGACGGAGCAGGCAAGTCTTACGGATTTGAATTAATAAGCTATGATGCAGAAAGCTATGTTGCAGAAATTAAGTTTGATGACTTTTTACGCAGAGGTCAAAGCTACACTGTAAGTGCAATCGATATAGCCTCTTCGGACGGTAAGAGCGTAGTAAAGGAATATAACACAACCTTTAGTATGACATCTGATACTGTTTTTAAATATGAGTTCGACAAGACAATAGATAGTATGGGTGAAGAGGTCACGGGAAAATTAAGCGGCTCTAACACTCTTTACGCAGAGGGTTATGCGGTAAACACAACAGACGATGATGAAGAACTTGATATTAGCGTTGCGGCATACAAAGACAGCGAAACCGGAACACAGATGCTTAAGTTAAACGAAGCATTAATTGATGCTTCTGCACCCTCTTACACTCAAGTTGACAATGCTACTAATCCTATCTCGATCTATGTAGATAGCATCGACTACTATGCAAAAACCTTTGTTGTAAATCCGTCGGATTACACAAGCGCAGCAAATGCCACAGCTAAGCAAAGTGCAGACTACAAGCTTTATGCAGAGATTGATGCAAAAGCAGGTAATAAGCTTTACATAAAGGTAAGTGACACAAAGGGAAATGTTGTATACAAGGATGTTAAAGTGCCGGAAAATGATGGTACCTTCGGCTTCAACATTATTGTTCCCGACACAACCTTAACGGATTCTTACACTGCAACAGTTTATAACGATGCAGATATGACAGTAAGTGAGGTAAGGTTTGCTTATTCAAATCCTACTGATAAGCAAATAGCAGTCACAGATATAAATCGAGCAGAGGGAGATGCCGAAACTGTCAAGGGTATTATAAAAGCAAAGTATCTTGCACTGGGAATATCACAGGATATCTTTGATAATATGTCTGTTTCTAAGGTGGTAGAGCTTTTGGGTAATACTTCACTTACCATTGATAATGTATCGAAGGTGCTTAATAATCTTGCGGCAATCACAATTGTTGATGGGGGCAAGACGGAGAACCTGTTCGACTATACTGATGCGTTAAGACTTGACGAAAGTGATATTAAGGGACTATACACTAAAGGTTATGTAACAGAGGCCGTAGAAAAAGAGATTACCGAAGCCTTAAAAGGCAGTAACTTTGAATCGCTTGATAAATTCTATGACAGCTTAAACGAACAATTCGTTTTGTCGGTTGTCAAAAATGCAGACGGTTACGGCAATGCAAAGGAAGTAATCGAGAGGTTTAAGGATGAAATCGTAGGTAACAAAAATCTCTCGGATAAGACTTATATCTACATTGCAAATAAATCCTTCGACAGCTTCGAAAAGTTAGGCGACGCCTTGATAAAATACGAAAATAGCATAAGTAGTAACAACAAGCCCTCCGGCGGCGGAGGCGGAACATCGCCCAACCTTCCCAATACGATACAGGTGGAAAATTCTGAAAACACTTCAGGCGATGCCTACACAGGCAACAAAGAGATAAATGTAAGCATCTTTGATGACATAGAAGATGTTACATGGGCTAAGAGTGCGATAATCTACCTTGCAGAGCAGGGGATAATATCAGGAAAGAGCGACAAAGTATTTGCACCGAATGACAATGTTAATCGCGAAGAGCTTGCTAAAATATTAGTAGGCGCATTCTTAGAGGATGCAATTGACGGCGAAATCAACTTTGATGATGTAGATTTATCAGCGTGGTATGCACCCTATATCAAAAAGGCATACGGAGCAGGTATTGTGAACGGATATAATGAAGCTACCTTCGGTATAGGCGACAATGTAACCCGTGAGGATATGGCTGTTATGATTTACAATGCTGCTAAATGGGCAGGCATGGCTTTTGAAACAAAGGAATTTGAAACATTCTCAGATGATAACGAAATTTCAGATTATGCAAAAGAAGCTGTATATACCTTGAGAAACGAGGGCGTTATAAACGGTGTTGACCGTTCCACATTTGCCCCGAAGGAGCCTGCAACAAGAGCACAGGCTGCAAAAATAATCTACAGCTTACTCATGTTTTAAGAAAGGAGAGTTTGCATGAAAAAATTAGTAAGTATTATTTTAAGTTTAGTTATAGTTTTCGGTATGACTGCTCCTTTCAAAGCTGCGGCAAACGAAGGCTCAGAAAGCGAATACAGTGAGGCGATTGACTTTCTTACAAGCATAGGTGTTGTAGATGGAGTTGACGATACAACAATAGCCGATCCTGTTTCAAGAGAGGACTTTGCGGTTTATCTTGCAAACCTATTGGGCGTAGACACAAAGCTCGTAACCGAACAACGATATTTCACAGATTTATCAATGACAAGTTATGGTACATTTGCAGTAAATTCATTGGTTGACCTTGGTATTGTCAGCCTTTCATCCGAGCGAAAGTTCAGACCCGATGATCCCGTTACATTATCGGAATGTGCAAAGATGATCTGTATTGCAACAGGATATAAGCATTATGCAGAGGCTAACGGCGGTTATCCTTTAGGCTATGTGAGTACATTAAGAAGATCAAATGTTTTGACTAATGTAAAAAATTCCGAGGCAGTAACATTTGAAGAAGCGGCAGAAATGCTCTACAAAGCGGCGCAGCTTAGCATCAGTGAGATTACAGTTCTTGGTGATAAAAATAAGTACAGCAACAAGGAAGGCAACACCTTGCTCAGCCTATATCACAGCATTTACTTTGATGAGGGAACCGTAACTTCGGTATGCGGACAGTCTTTAAGTAAGATGACTGCTGACTTTGAAGATATGTATATTGACGGAGAAAAGTTTTCGTCAAGCGACAGAGCGCGAGATATTGAAATTCTGGGTGAATATATAAAATACTTCTATAAGCTTGACAGCAAAACCGATGAAAAGACAGTTTTATATACAATCAAAAAAGCTAAGGCTGAAACAATTAAAATCTCCATAGATGATTTTGAGGATTATGTAGGTGGAAAGCTAACTTACTACGGTGGGAGCGACGGAAATAAAAAATTTGAAAAGAGTGTTAATAACCCAAACATCATTTATAACGGCTATCCTATAGATTCCGAAGTTGCAAAGATGTTTGAAAATCTTAACAAGGGTTATATTTTCCTAAAAGACGCTGACAGCAATGGCGTATATGATACGATTATAGTTAATGATTATACAAACTTTGTTGTAAACTTCATAGATAAAGAAATGAAAGTTATATACAACAAATTAAATTCATTAGATCGTGTTGATTATTCGGAATTTGAAACAGTAGTGCTTTTTGATGAAGATTACAATGTTGTGGAATTAGATGATATTAATGTCACAAATGTTTTGTCGGTTGCCAAATCAAAAGAGGGAGCAGTATTAACGGCTATTCGCTCAAATACTATCTTCAATGGTGTGCTTGATAGCAAAAATACTATTAATGATGACACCTATGTACAGATAAACGGAAAAGAATATCAGATAGAAAAGTCTTATCGTAATAAATTTTCCGAGCAGACTGTAATTGGGCAGAACTACTACTATTCAGTTGATTTCTTAGGTAATATAGCTTATGTTGATAATGTTGCCGAGGATACAATGAATTATGGTTATATAATTAAAGGCGCGATGTCAAATGAGGTATTTTCCGGCACTGTATTATTGAAAATGCTTACACAGGACGGAGCTGTAGGACAATATACATTGGCCGAAAGAGTAAAGATTGACGGTGAGCTCTACAAGGAAGGAAGCAAAGCATATGGTGCATTAGTCAGCGTAGGCAACGGACAGTTAAAGGATATATTGGTAAGATACATCCTTGACGACGCAGGCTTAATAAAAGAAATTGATACTCCATATCTTAATGCCGACACCGAAAGTGATAAAAACTCTTTGACTCCTATATACGGTAATGACTTCAGTGCACAGTATGCCCGCGGAAACAGATTAGGTTTGAAAACATATACAAATAGTGATACATTAGTTTTTGGTATGCCAAGCACATCAGTATGGGGCGATGAGGCGAGAGAGAACGAATATATTGTTAATA
>CADBPJ010000214.1 GCA_902796445.1 uncultured Ruminococcus sp.
ATTCGGACTTTCCTTGTACTTTTTAATGTCCTTTATTATCGCCTCAAGCAGTGCATCGTCACCGCTGTTCTTAAAGCCGTAATATCCCGAAATAAGTATCTCGTCCTTCTTTTCCAATGCCCATTTATAGACACGCATTGTATCCTCTGCCATTTTAGACACCGAATACTCTCGCTTTATAAGCTCTCTGCCGTATTTTGCAAGATCCGTTTTTTCACTCTCGGATAGAGAGAAGAATTTCTTAATATCTTCAAATAATACACTCACGGAGCTTTCAATACAGCCTCGACAGCAGAAATTAGTGTCAATACCCACCTGTAGTTTCGACTTATCAAAAAGACCTATATACCCTTCATTACCTGCGATTATAACAGGCTTCTCTGCCGCCATTGCCTCAAGTGCCGCACGGCTCACGCCTATGAATAAATCAGCAGGCGATACAAGCTTATTTATATCCGTCCTTGCACCCGTAAGCACTACGCAGTTGCGGTTAAGCTCACTATTTACTCGGTCAGTTGCCACTTTTACGTTTTGGAAATCGTCACCGTCACCTACTACTATGACCTTTAGATTATCCGCAAGCTTACTAATCTCGGGTACTATATTTATAAGCTGTTTTGCCACAAGCGAACGCGACTCGTCAAGTCGGCTTACGTATACGATTACTGTATCAGTGTCTTCTATGCCAAGCTCATGGCAAATTTCTGTTTTGTCGGTATCGGGCGAGAACTTGTCCGTATCAATACCATTTATTGTGACCTGTATATCACCCTCGGGCACACCGTAGTTATCCATCAGGTATGTTTTTATGTCCTCGGACACCGCAACGGATTTCTCGCCCCAATCAGTGATATATTTAAGTCCCCATTTCGTGTTAAACACCCAATGTGCCGTTGTGACAAACGGGAATTTCATTTTCTTATGGAGTTTACCGAGAATAAACGAGGGTATTCTTGCATGAGAATGTACGATGTCAATATTCTCATCACGTATAATTTTTTTAAGTCTACGTACGGATTTCACCATATTAATCGGGTTCTTGTTCTGTAGCGGTACGCAGTAATGCTTTATACCTGCCTCACATAGTTCCTCCTCATATGCTCCGCCGTTTGACGTCACAATCGGATTTAAGCCCTTGCGTTTCAGCTCCTTTGCAAGCTCCACTACGTGCGTTTCCGCACCGCCTATATCAAGCTGCATCAACGACAGCAATACATTTAATCCCTGTTTCAATCCATCACCCACTATATATAAATTTTAGTTTTGGGTACACCTACCTATTATCATTATACCTCATTTGGGGAAATATATCAATAGTCAGACTATTTTTGTAATATAAATGAAAAATATGAACAAACAAAAAAGCACGGGATTCTCCCATGCTTTTTTTGTTCATCATCGTGCCACTGCGATATGGTAGTGCAGGTCAGTTAAAATTCATCCCCGAGGCTGTACATAGGTACGCGAGGGGTGGATTTTGGCTGAGATGTGCACCATACACAGGGCTTGCCACACTGCGATATGGTAGTGCAGGTCAGTCGAAATTCATCCCCGAGGCTGTACAATGGTACGCGAGGGGTGAATTTTGGCTGAGATGTGCACCATATCACAGTGTGGTTACTTTAACTCAAATGATGTGCAGTCTGTACATTCATACATTGTGGGGTTTGATTCATGTGTTCCTACCACAATGCTTGACAAAGCGCAATAATCCTCGTCCTTGCAGTGATTCTTGCACTGTGTCACTGTACACTTGATGCTTTTGTTTGGGTTACAACTACAACTCATGTTGATGTCCTCCCGTATAATAGAAATGGTTTTTCGTACAACAGAAGCCTTATTTCTTTTCCGTTCCGCCGCCGCTGTACAGTTGTAGTATGCGCTGTCATAAAATAAATATTCTTGGGAATATATGGATTAAAGGGATTTGAGCCTGATTGCGACAACACTCATATCGTCCCTTGCAAAATTTCCATTTTTTTCAATAGCAGTGTCGATAATTTCCTTTGCAAGGCTGTCCATATCCTCGTGAGGCTTTACCATAATTTTCTTTACCCAATCGGTACGCGAAACACTGCAGCCTGATTCTGTTATGCCGTCACTCATCATTACGATTGTATCGCCCTCTTTTAGCACAATACTCTTTTTATCAAGACGGACATCTGCCAAAATCCCTGCAGGGGGTGATGATGATGACACAGCCTTGACCTCGCCATTATTTAAAACCAACGATTCGGCACTGCCGATTTTGTACATCTGCGTTTGGGCGGTGTAGAGGTCAATGCACAGCAAGTCAATGGTTGTATACATTTCATTTTCCATATTAAGGCACATTGACGAGTTTAATACTCCCAATGCCGTCTTAATCCCAAATCCCGCCCTTAAAAAGCTTGTCAGGAGCCGACACGCCGCACTACTCTCATACTGTGCCTCACTTCCGCTTCCCATTCCGTCAGCAATAATGCAGTAGAATTTGCCGTCATCGGTTGTGAAGATTGCAACACTGTCGCCGTTTACACCAAAT
>CADBPJ010000215.1 GCA_902796445.1 uncultured Ruminococcus sp.
ACGGAACTATATTTAACTCTACAATTTTAAAATTAGGGGTAGATTTTTTATGTGTTTTATGGTACAATTAATATATAAAATAATTGAGGAATGGAAAAATGGCTAAAAAAGTTACTAAAAGAACCACGAAAAGCAAAGGTTCTGTCAAGAAAAAGAGAACATCACAGAAAAGGACAGGATCAATAAGCCCAATTTTTGTGCATGGGCTTATTTGGTTTACTATATTTGTGTTTTCAGCATTGTTTATATACATAGATACAGATGCATATATTGCAAAGAGCATACGTCAGTTTTTCGGCGGTTTAAATGGTATAACGGCATTTGTAATACCTGCGATATTTGGAGGAACACTTATATATTTGGTATATTTTAAATCTCTCAAAGCATTTTGGTGTAAATTCGTTTTATCCTTATTATCGATGTTCTGCCTTTCGTCAATGATAGGTATTTTCACAAGCTATACTGTAGAAAGTGCATATCATATATGCGGTGCGAGTATGAATGGCGGTGGTATCATAGGTGAGGGTGTTGCCGATGTACTTACAAGTGTTGTAGGTGAGATTGCGGCATTCATAATACTGTTGATACTGTTTGTAACATTTGTGTGTTTTATAACGAGAACAAATATATTGCCTTATCTTGAAACAGGAATACGCAAGCTTGTAGGAATGTCAGAGGATGTAGGGGAAAAGGTTAAGGAAAGACACCAAGAAAATGTCAGACAGCGTCGTGAGGAAGAGGGAAGAGCCGGAATAGACAGCGATGGTAAAACAGGAAAGCTATCTCTTGACATACCTGATGAGGAGTTACCCCAAAGTCTGTCGGACAGAATAAAAAAACGCGGTAAGAAAGACCATACAATAGATATAGTCAACGAATTCTCTGATGATATTGAGTCAGGAAAGATTATTACCAACAACGACGTGTATGACCAATCTATATCCGACACAAAAGAGGAGGATATATACAGCATACGTTTTGACGATTTGGAAGATGAGACAGAGGCAGAAGAGGAAAAGGTTAAGGAGAAAAACCTGACAGAAGAAGAAAAAACCACATACAGCAATGAAATAAAGGCGGCAATGACAGATGAGGTTGTTGAATACAAATTCCCAACACTAAATTTACTTGATGAATCAAAACAGACATCAGGCGACAAACGCCGTGAATTATATACGAGGGCTGAGCAACTGATTGCGGTGCTTGATAACTTTGGTGTTAAAGCAAAACCTGTGCAGGTAACACAGGGCCCGACAGTTACACGATATGAAATACAGCCTGAAAGTGGTATAAAACTTTCTAAAATTGTTGGACTTGCTGACGATATTGCACTAAATTTAGCTGTATCGACCGTCATTATTGCACCTGTACCAGGTAAGGCCGCAACAGTCGGTGTGGAAATACCGAATAATAATGTAACACCTGTTACTATTCGTGAAATGCTTGATTCGCCTGAATTTAAAAATGCAAAATCAAAGCTTACTGTATGTCTTGGTAAGGACATAGGCGGTAACGTAATTGTTGGCGATATTGCGAAATGGCCTCATGCACTTATTGCAGGTGCAACAGGTTCAGGTAAGTCGGTATGTATAAATACTATAGTTACATCGCTTTTGTATAAGGCAGATCCGAATGAGGTCAAGCTTATAATGGTTGACCCAAAACAAGTTGAATTGGGTATATATAATGGTATACCTCACTTGTTAATCCCTGTCGTAACGGAAGCAAAAAAAGCGGCAGGTGCACTTAATTGGGCAGTCAGCGAAATGATGCGCAGATATGACTTGTTTAAAAATTCAGGTGTGAGAAAGCTTGAGATGTACAATAAACTAATGGAAAAAACAGGCGGAGAGAAAATTCCTCAGCTTGTAATTATAATAGATGAGCTTGCTGATTTAATGATGGTTGCGGCAAAAGAGGTAGAGGATTATATCTGCCGTCTTGCACAGCTTGCGCGTGCGGCGGGAATACATTTGATTATCGCAACACAGCGTCCGTCTGTTGACGTTATTACAGGTCTTATTAAGGCAAATATACCATCAAGAATTGCATTCTTTGTATCCTCACAGGTAGACAGCCGAACAATTATTGATAAGGCGGGTGCAGAAAAGCTTCTCGGCATGGGTGATATGCTATATTTCCCTGCGGGAGCAAGGTCTACAACACGTGTTCAGGGTGCGTTTGTATCTGATGGTGAGGTTGAAAGAATTGTGGACTATATAAAAGAAACTTCACCATCAACTCATTACAGTGAGGATTTAGAAGAGCATATAGAACGTGTTTCATCAGGCGAAAACGGTGTAACCCCCGATAAGGAGGAAGACGGCGATGCACTTTTAAATGATGCAATAAAGCTTGCAGTAGAG
>CADBPJ010000216.1 GCA_902796445.1 uncultured Ruminococcus sp.
TGATGTATTTACGTTGTTGTTTGTACCAAAATATGATACTACCGCTGAAAGGTCATAAATATTGATGTTATTATCCTTTACTATTTCGCCTGCAAGGAATGTAACATTTCTCATTGATCCGCTATTGTCTACTTCAACAACTTCAGCATTATTTTTTACATTGTTCCAGAAGTTCAATGTCTTATCTGCTGTCATTGTTACAGTATAACGTGCTGTTCTGTATCCTGCACCTGATACTGTTACTGTGTAGGTGATGTTCTGTGTAAGCGTGTCTGCAACTGTTGTTGTATATGTATCTGAAGCAAATGTTACATCAGAACCATCCGAGCCAAGCTCCCTTGTGATAGGTGCAGCTAAATCACCGCCGCTGATTGTAACTTTCATATCCTGATATGCTTTTACTTGATTTGTTACTATGTTGTTGAATTTTACGTTTACTGTCAAATCCTTAGTAGGTGCTTTAAATTCTACATCTGTAAGCTTGTTTGTTAAATCAAGTTTTCCTGTAGTTGTACCGTTGCCGACAATGGTGTATGAATCAACTATGTTGTCGGTTAGTGTTGCAGTATTTACAACATTTGTATCATCTGTGGCTGCAGTCTTTACTTCAAAGTCAATCTTTCCATATCCGTCAAATTTAACTGTACCGATAGTAATTTCTGTACCTGTTGCTCCGCTTGATGTTAGGCCGTCAAGGTTGAATTCGTATCTGCCGTTACCGTTATCAACTAAATTGATATTTGCCGCAGGTGTTATTGCGTAACCTACTGTTCCTTCTTTTACACCCATTGCAAAAGTCAAATCTGTTGACATAAAGCGGTTGATTGTTTTATCGTCACGTACCTTTAATACAATGTTGTATGATGATGTATCTGCTATACGCTCAAACTCAACACCTATATTGCCTGTAATATTTCCTTCTGCAAGTGTTGCAGCAGTATATGTTGCAGCATATGTTGAGAATGATGGAGCAGTAAATGTAACGTCCTTTCCGTTTACAGCGACACCATTAATCTCCGTTGTAACACCATTACCGTCAACGTGATATACCTTAACTGTACCAGGCATCGGTGTTTCACCAAGTGTCAATGTTACTTGCTGATTTTTAACGCTGTGATCTTCATTTCCGCCAAGATCTGTTTCAACGCCGTAGCTGTCTATCTTCTTAACTGAAATGTCGAAAATAGCCTTTGATTTGTTTGTATCGTTGTTAGCCTTAATAGCCTCGTTTGCCTTTTCAACATCGCCTGTCGGTGCTGTCGATACAACTACCTTGTATGTTGCATCCTCAGCAGGATTTACTGCTGAATTCTTTTCAAGATTATCTAATGTTACTGTAGCGCCTGTTGTCTTTGCCGTATCAATAACCTTTGATTCTGCCGGAAGAACAGTGTACGTTCCGTCACCATTATTTTTTGCGTAGTATCCGCTTATAACATAGTCAGATACATCAGTTGTAAATGTACCGCCGGCAATGTTTATTGATGATTTCTCTGCAGCCTGTGCATCTGTGACTGTTGAATCATGTGTTTTTTCAATTTTACCTGTAATTTTTCCTGTGAAATCTTCGCCAAGTGTTACTGTAACGCCTTCGCCATATCCATTGCTTGGCCAATAAAAGCAGTCAAATGCATAACCACCAGTTTTGGCAATTATGTTTGTATCACCCTTTAATACTGTATTTCCGTAGTTGTTCGATAAGGTGTAAGGGCTCGAACCAAGAAGTTTACTACCGTCAAGCGTCATATTTTCAAGTGTTAAATTGCTGTAGTTCTGTATAAGCATAGAAGCTTTTGTACTTGTAATAGTACCATTCTTGATTGTAACATTCGAATTTTTCAGCAACTGGAATGCCTGTGTTTCTGTTCCCTCAGAGCCTACAGTTGTGCCGTCTACATTATATGTAAATCCGTTTAAGTCAATAGTAATATTTGAGCCACTTGGAACTACAATACCGTTGCCGGAAATATTACCAAGCAATGTTATGACATCACCGTCCTGTGCGTTATCAATTGCATTTTGCAACCCTGCTCCATCTACGGGC
Source organism: uncultured Ruminococcus sp. (assembly GCA_902796445.1). GTDB lineage: Bacteria > Bacillota > Clostridia > UBA1381 > UBA1381 > Ornithomonoglobus. Next base: position 2,045 of record CADBPJ010000216.1, read on the forward strand.
GAACCATTCAAACGAACAGAATCATATATAATAGTAACTTTTCTTTTGAATCGTCCATTGCCTCCGGCTAAATTATCATATACAACACCATCTTCGCCACCAACTTCTTTTAGAGCTGCTATAACCTGATTAGCTTCTTCGACAGACGAAGCATTTACATACATATCATAGTATTGATTAGCACCACCGGCATAATTTCCTGTTGCTTCATAATAAATCTTATATGTCAATTCGTTTGTTGTCGGAATGGTTACTATTCCCTTTTGGAACGTTTTGTTTGTGCCAATAACTTTTTCGCTTGCATTCATAATGCCGGTAAATCCTTCTACATATCGACCGAGCGTTGCGCCTGTTTGAGAACCACCCCACGAATATACTTTGCCGGCATCCGTTAATACGAGAACATTTGACGCTGTCGCAACAATATCAGCAATCGATCCATCAATATCTGACAGATCTATTTCTATGGGAGTTGTTGTATATTTTATATCTTGGCTGTCCGAAATTGATAAATATGAATTATCTCCTGTCCCGTAAAGTTTTCCCGATTCTGTGTATACTAATGTAAATCCACCGTATGTAGCAACAGGTATAACTTTTATGGCTTTTTCGTCTTCAGGAAGAGCCATTTTCACAGGATTCAATGCACAATTCACTTCACTATATTTATTTTCTACAACCGGTATAGTAGAACTACCGATTTCTCCGCACCAGTTAAAACCTAAAACATATACATTTCCTTGATCGGTTATAAAGTATGATGAATATTTTCCTGATTCTACATCAATAATTTTCTCTCCGTCATTGAGTGTAAATTTATCTTTAATAGACGTCGGAGCAGAAACAGGGTCTCCACTATAGTCTCCTGTTCCCAAAGCACCAAATTTATTCTCTCCCCATGAATAAATGTCTCCTGATTCGGAAACAGCAAAGTTCATATGGCCTCCTGCTGCAGATGCCGAAACAATCTTTTCGCCATCAGGAATATTTACCTTTGCGGCTATAGGTTCAAATATATAACCATGATCCGTATCACCTGTATTATTTCTTCCAAGCTGCCAACGATCATTAAGTCCCCATGAGTACAATTGTCCATCCTCAGTCAACGCCATAGAATGCTCACTACCGGCATATATTTCTACAACATTTGATACTCCTTCTACCTTTGCAGGATGACTATCATTTTGTGTTTGGTTACCTGTTTGTCCGTAATTATTACGTCCCCATCCATAAACGTCTCCATCAGAAGTGAGAGCAAGAGTTGTTCTATCACCTCCAACAACTTTTACCGCACCAATTTGAGAGGCAGCATCGTGTACTGTCGGAACAGCAAGCATACTGGCACCATTTGGTATACCCGTTGGAACTTTATCTAAGCCTAATTCACCGGAATAGTTATTACCCCAAACATACACCTTATTATTTGAGTCAACAGCTATACATCCATTCATAGTAGCACCAATGGCAATTACTGTTGCTGTTTCATCTGTATCCTCCGCAAATGCAGGGAAAGCCATAGTGCCAAGTACCATTGCGGCAGACAAAAGACTTGCCAAAAGTTTTCTAACTTTCATTTTGTACCTTCTTTCTTAATTTCATTCCTGTTGTTTTTTTGAAAGAGAGGGCGGAGCAGTCCGCCCCTCGTTTATGTCTGAACCCTGTTGTAAGATTATTTACCCCAGGAAACAAGCACATATGCTACATCCTTTGAGTCAATCATTCCGTCACGGTTAAGGTCATATTTTGCATACGCTGATGATGTATTTACGTTGTTGTTTGTACCAAAATATGATACTACCGCTGAAA
>CADBPJ010000217.1 GCA_902796445.1 uncultured Ruminococcus sp.
CAAAGTCCGACACAAAACCCCTGATTCCGATTGCCTCAAAGGCTTGGCAGGCAGCAATGAAACTGTCGTAATCCGTGGGGATAGGAACATTGTACTCTTCAAACAAGGTTTTATTGATAATTAAGCCATCTACCTCCGCACAGGCAGGGAGCCAGTTTACCGTTCCGTCATCATAGGTGTAGTTATCCAAATAAGTGCCATAGTAGGTAGATGCCAACTCTGTATTACTTAAATCATACAGATAATCCTTCAAATAAACTGCATCTTTCAATGCAAATCGGCGTACACTTAAGATATCAGGCATATCATTGTGATCCTGACGGTATCGGTAGTAGTCAGTGGAGTTTGTAGACAGAACAAATTCAAAATCAACCTCAGGGAATGTATCACAAATATACTGAACATAATTCTCCAACATCTGATTTCCCCAAAGAGCTATTGTAACTTTTTCTTTTTTGTTCTCTCCTGACGATTTCTTACTGTCACAGCCGCTTATCGGCGCTGCAATCAAAACAAGAACCATAAGTAAACTGATAATTTTTCTCATTTTCATTCCTTTTCTCCATTCTCAGCAGTATATCTGCCGCTATCGTATTTATTATTTCAACGTATAATTTTGTTTTAAGCTTTATAATTATTTCCTAATCTTCCCACAAGCAGCAGTTTCCCTTGTTCTCCTGTTTTGCGTGGTACAGAGATTTATCCGCACGCTCAATCACGTCATCGAATGATTTTTCACCCGATACGCATAGAGCAATTCCGCAGGAACATGCAGATGAAAAATTATCCTCCAAAACATATTCACGAAATCCCCGACATATTACCTGACACTTTTTTGCCGCTGTCTGTGAATCGTTAACATGCTTCATAATCACAGCAAATTCGTCTCCGCCGTAGCGGCACCTTATATCAGTTCCTCTGGTCTGCTGACCGAGATACTCGGCAAAATTCCGAAGCATACAATCGCCCGCATCATGACCGTAAGTATCGTTGACCTTCTTAAGATCATCAAGATCGAAAAGACATACAGCCACCGGGAAATCTTCCGCGCGCAGAGAATCTATAGCCGCCTTAAAACCACGACGGTTAAGCAAACCCGTCAAATAGTCACGGCATGCCTCATTCTGCAAAGCATTCTTCTGTTTGCGCAGCACCATAAGATCCAACAGATGCTGAACTCGCCTGCGTAAATCAGTCATGGGATGACATTTACAAAGGAAATCATCGGTTTCAAACGCCATTTGAAAGTCTTCCATTGCTGCCCCATTTGGTATGGTCGCCAGAATCGGGATATCCCAAAACATTGGTTCCTGGTGCATCACTTTCATAATAGAAACGGCGCCGTCCCCGGGGAGAGACATACTCAAAATCATGGCAGAAATTTTGTCTTGTCCATAAGACTTGATATATGTAAGAGCATTGTCTGCGTCATCTGCCTCCAGAATCTCGAATTGGTCCGCAAATGTCTGTCGTATCTTCTCTCGGTATGCGGCATTTTCATCTACCACCAGCAACATGTACAAATCAGCCTCATTTTGTTGTTCATTAATTAGATTATCCGCAAAGCAGGCACTTTGTTTTATCCATAATTTCTCAAATTCTACGATAGGCATAGGCTTTGCAAAGTAATATCCCTGGGCATAGTCGCATCCCATCGACATCAGCTTTTCCATTTGATCTCGTGTTTCTACACCTTCTGCCACGACGCTTAAATGTATCCTGTGAGCCATACTAATAATGTAATTTAAAATACTCTGCTCAGGTTTTGCTATTTCGTTCTGAATAAACTTCATATCCAGTTTTAAAATGTCAAGTTTTATACGGCTGAGCATATTCAAAGAGGAGTATCCGCTTCCGAAGTCGTCCAGCTCAACGATGAAACCCAGCTTACGCAGTTTCTTTACCGTGCTAATAATTTGAATAGGATTTTCCGCATAGGCACTCTCCGTAATCTCCAGGTGCAGATATGCCGGATCGATACCGTACTTATGAGTAATTTCCAAAAGTGTTTTTTCCAAATCCAACTGATAAATATCTGCCCTGGATACATTGACCGATATCACCGGAATTTGGTGCCCCTTTTCGTTCCAATCCCGAAGATATGCACACACCTGTTCCCAAACATATCGATCAAGTTTAGAAATAAAACCGTTTTTCTCAAATAGCGGAATGAACTCCCCGGGAGAAATCAATCCCAACTCCGGATGTCTCCAGCGGACAAGTGCCTCGGCACCGACCATACATTTATTTTTCAGGCTGTACTTTGGTTGGAAAAAAACTGCAAATTGCTTTTCGGTCAGTGCGGTTTCCATGGCATCGGTTATTGCTTTTTCTCTCAGTATCTTACTGCGGAGTTCGTCATCATATATTGCATAGATTTTATTGTACTGTCCCTTTATGCTGTCCGCAGCCAAAAATGCACGATCGCACATTTGCTCCACGGTAATCGAACAATCGGTAATTTCATATATTCCCCAGCGCATTACTACATTCTTTATATGTAATGAAGTATGTTGTTTTAAATACTCAAGGTTCTTTCGGTCTTCCTGTCCCCATTCCCGTTCCCGAAAACATAGAAATCGGTCTGCACCAAAGCGTCCGCAAAAGCTACTGTCGCTAATCATTTTTTTTGCCATACCGGAAATCTCCTTCAAAAGAAGGTCTCCTGCCTTTACACCGAAGGTGTCATTATATAGTTTGAAGTTTTCAATGTTTAAACAAACAATGCAATATTTCCGTTCAGGATTTGTCAGAAGCTGCTCACGCACTTTCTTATAAAAAAACTCTTTGCTGTAAAGTCCTGTAAGACGGTCATACTGAAATTGGTTGACCACAGCAGATGTTTCCCGCAATTTGATAAGACTTTCTACTCTGTTCAGTATGACTCGGGGACGATAAGGTTTGGACACAAAGTCTGTTGCACCATGCTCCAATGCGGACACCTCGTCATCTTCACTGTCACTCTGTGTCATCACAATAACAGGGATCAGAGCCAGCTCTGCATCCTCTTTTATTATGTTCAAAAATGTATATCCGTCCATTATAGGCATCATAACATCCAGCAGGATGAGAGCAATGTTGTCTTTATTCTGCTTCAATATATCCAGCGCTTCCTTACCATTTTCGGCCTGAAGAACCGTGTATTTCTCCTTTAAAATTTCTGTCAGCATTTCACGGTTAAGTAAGTTATCATCTACAACCAATATTTGTCTTTTTAATTCCATATTCAGATCACCCTTTTGTATGTTTTCGTATTCCGATACTGGGAATTCTCGTGCTCACATTGGCGTAATTCCCTCCAATTTTCTCATAACATTCTTCAATATTCATGGCATATCCTCCTACCAATTTGTTATATTCAAACGTCAGAATGCTTGTACTTCATCACTAAAGATTAAAAATACTGAATTTAAGACATAGCTAACTTTATAGATTAATGCTCTTGCGTGTAATCTTAAATTACATATAGTAATTTGAAATTACACGCATTTTTGTTGAATTTTAACGCTAATTTATATAATATCATAAATTATGTCAAAAATCAATAGTTTTATTTTGTATTTTGTAACTTATATTTACAACAATAATAATAAAATATTCTTGCATAATTTACATTTTTCATGTATAATTAAATGAGGAGTTGATTTTATGATGCCGTTTTCAGAAAAATTATCATTTTTGATTTATATCACAGAAACAAGTAACAAGGAGCTTGCCGCCGCACTATCTGTAAATCCCTCATTGATTAGCCTTATGCGAACAGGTAAGAGAAAGCTCTCAAAAAATACCGAGCAGACAAAAAAGATGGCGCTTTTCTTTGCAAAACGATGCTCTGCGGATTATCAGCGGCAGGCACTATCTGAGATGCTTGGCAAGGTATCCATAAGTCCAAGCATGCCCACGGAGGTTCTGGCATCCACTCTGGAAGACTGGATGCAGGGAGAAATTGATATTGCCGACACTGTTCTGTCAGGTATCAAGCCGCTTCCTCATAAAGAAAATTATATTTCGTCTTTCGATTCACACTCCGCTCCGGCTTGTGACAGTGAAAATCAAACACTGTTTTTTTACGGCGTTGAAGGCCGAAGGGAGGTTATGAACCATGTGATGCAGCAGCTTCGGAGCATGGACACCCCCGGCTATGTGCTGACGGTAGTGGATGACAATCTGGAGTGGCTTCTTTCCGACTATATGCTGACTCAAAAGGTTCAGTCAGGACTTATGGAAATCATATCCGGCGGATTTAATTTCATACAGATTATGCCTCCATTAAACTATATTAACCGATACACGGAGTCCTTGCAGTTCTGGCTCCCCATATATGCCACGGGACAGACCAGCATCTATTATTATCCGAGGCTCAGAGGGAATTTGTACCGACACTCTATAATATTGGTACCAGGGCGTTGTGTGCAGTATGCGGCTTCTGTCGGTCTCGGCACTACCAGCGATATTACTATGTTCTCTACCGATCCAAATCTGGTGGAAGCCTTTGAAAAACAATTTCAGGAGCTTATATCTCTATGCCGTCCTGCACTGAATGTTCACCGAAGTATTGCAGACTCCGCTCATTGCTTTCCGAAATTTTTTTCACAGCAAGGAGAAACAATTCAATATGTAAGCTCCCTGTCAGTCAACAGTATGTCAAGTGAACTGTTGGAGTGGTGTATTAATGAAACAAACGATTCCCAATGGGTAGAAATTTTTCAGACAGTTATGAATAAGCTTTCTTGCTTCGAAGAACGCTTAAGTCATGAACCATACATTGATATGTGCCGTTTAGCAACGGCAGAGGAAGTGCGTGCCGGGATTGTTCCCATTGCCGTCTCCATCAATTCCGCAGACAAACAGCTATGCTATACACCCGAAAAATACTGTATTCATCTGAAAAACATTCTGCGGCTCATGGACAGGTATGAAAATTACTTCTTTTTACCACTGCGGGAAAAGGACTCTCCAAGCTACGACCTTTTTGCTAACGAAAGCGGTATGGCTCTGATTGTTCCCAAGCAGCCTCCTATCATGGTAATGGAAATCAGTCGTCCGATTATGGTATCCGCTTTTCGGGAGCATCTGCTTCGTAAAGCTGATTCAGTTGGATATGACGGTATTCATCGTGAAAAGACCCGCATGGAGCTGAAGGCATTGATTCAGGAGTTGGAAGCCTCCTTGTAAATTTGATGTAATATATCGGAGGCCATTTTATTCATTGTGTTAAGATGATGTGCGATAGTTTATTGTTTGATGAAAACAAAGTATTCAAAGATGTTATAAAAAATTGAGGTTTTGAAGAATGAAAAGTTAAGACCAAATTTCTACATAGAGCATGAAGAAAAGGTCAGAGCTATAATTGCAGATGTTATCACACAGTATGCAAACGGCGAGATTGATTATACCAAAGCTGAATTTAATGCCAGAGTAAAAATCTATCAATCTCGTTTCATGGTATCATTTTCAGTCTAATTGCTCAATCTCATTATTTAAATGTTGCATCTCATCGTCCATTTTTTCGACTAAAGTTGCACACAGCTTTAGTTCAGAACTTATATGTTCAGGGATTTCACTTTCATTCTTATAACGGATTTTATGTTCAAGACTCGCCCAAAAATCCATTGCGACGGTACGTAGTTGGAATTCAACCTTTACCATTTCCTCATCATGTAACATTCTTACAGGAATCTCTACATGCATATGATAGCTACGATACCCATTTTCTTTCGGGTTTTTGATATAGTCTTTTACCTGGACAATACGGATATTTTCGAAATTTGCAATAACATCTGCAATCCTATATATATCGTCTTGAAATTGACAGACAATACGAACACCTGCAATATCATCAATATATTTAACTGCATTTTCAAGTGTGGGCTCAAGCCCCTTCTTTTCAAGCTTACGTGCTATTGAGCTTGGGCGTTTCAGCCTTGACTTAACGTGCTCGATAGGGTTTTGACGCTTGTATGTAAATAGTTCTTCTTCTATCGTATCTATATACATATTCACAACCTTTAAAGCACTCGTATACGGGAGCATGGCAATCCGAAGGTCATGACTATTTGTTTCTTGTATAAGCATAACACTACTACCTCTCATATTATGACGATATCAATAAACACATCAATCACAAACCCAATAGGGTTTGGTATCTTATTCGTGTTTATTATATCATAAAAGAGTGTGCAATGCAAGTAAAATTTCCGACTAAAAATATGTACGTTTCGTCAATTTTTTATGAACGACTAATATGCTCAAGTCGATATTTTTCCTTTGTCGCCAACCCGCCACGAATGTGTCGTTCTGCCTTGTTCTTCTCAAGTACATTACTGCATTTGCGGTACATATCCCGATTTATTCGCCCCAATCTTTCATGTACATCTTTATGTACGGTCAGCGTTAAAGAGGAAGGTTTCATCCAAGCCTATGTCTTTATAGAGTTTGAAGTATATATCTACCTTTCCGCCCTCCGACACATCAATGCGGTCTATGACTTTTTTAAGCATCTCGTTTGTGATGTCCTCTGTTTTTAGTATTTCCTCGATTGATGTGAATGTTTCGTTTAGGTTATTGCTGAGCTGACTGCCTTGGCTTAAGTTGTACTGCACGATTTTAAGCTTGTCCTCGCATTTTCCTATGTCACGGTTGATATCGGCTGTCTGGAGTTTAAGTTCTGCCATTGATATGATTTCATTTTCGTACATATCCATATATTTTTGCCGTTTTTTCTTGAGCAGTTTCATCTCATTTTGGAGTTCCTTTTCGGTCTTTGAATTTTCATCGTTTGATTTGTAGTTTTTCTTAAAGTCTGCAACTACTTTCTTTATGGTTGCTTTCTTGTCGACTACAAGTTTTTCAAGATATGAGCGTATTGATTCAAGCAGTTCGACTTCATCAAGGCTTGTTGTGTTATGACAGGACTCGGCACCTTTTGCGTTTCGCCCGCTGCAGCCCCAGGTTACATAAGTATTTTTGTATGTTCTTTCAAATCTGCGGAAGGAATATCCGCAGTCTGTGCAGTGGAGAAGGGTACTGAATATATGTTTTGACGAGTTCCGTCTGCCCGTGATATTAAATGTATCTTTATTCTTTTTCAGCATCTTTTGAGCCTTTTCAAAGGTCATAGCGTCTACTATTGCAAGGTCAGGTCTGTCGGTGATAAGCCAATTCTCCTCGTCAACGCTTGTCCGTACTCCCGTCAAAAAGTCCTTTATTTCCTCTTTGCAGTTTATTATCCTGCCTATGTATAGTTGATTGGTAAGAATTCTTGAAACACCGTTCTGTGTCCAACTACAGCCTCGCTTGGTGGTGATGCCTTCGCTGTTTAGTATTTTCGATATTTTATTTGCACCGTATCCGTCCTCCGTGTACATTTTGTAAATACGCCTGACTACATCTGCCTCATAAGGGTTAATGCTCAGGTTAAAGTAGTCACCGATAATTTTGTCATAGCCATAGACTAAGTTTGGCACTTTGCCCTTTTCTGCATTCAGTTTTTTGCTGAATTTAATTCTCTTTGAGGTGTTGGCACTTTCTTCCTGTGCAAGGGATGCCATTATTACAAGTATCATTTCGCTGTCCATACTGCTTAGGTTTGTGTTGACAAACTCGCATCGTATATCCTGCGTTTTTAAATACCTGATACCTTGTATAAAGTCCAAGGTGTTTCTCGCAAATCGGGATATATCCTTTACAGCTACAAGCTGAAATGTTCCGCTTTTGGAATCCCTTATAAGCTGTTTAAATTGCTCTCGCTTATTCAGTCTTGTTCCCGTGATACCCTCATCTTATTTTGTCAAGCAAGGGAACAAAAAAATATTTGTTTTTTATTAAAATCAGCGAAATGCACAAATGCGTGTTATTGCATCCGTG
>CADBPJ010000218.1 GCA_902796445.1 uncultured Ruminococcus sp.
CATCTTAATAACCATACCTTTCTCTTTTATCCGAAACAAGACACGCGCCGTTATCAATTAATATCGACGTTCCTGTTATTGATGCGGCGGCATCTGATGCAAGAAAAGCCGCAGTCTGTCCTATTTCTTCCACGGTTGCCCACTTTTTTAGCGGGATTTTATAGTACGTATCTTCTTTATTTTCAAGCCTTGATGCTCCCGTTTCCGTCCAACCCGGCTCTATTGCGTTCACTCGTATTCCGTATTTTGCCAGCTCTACTGCCGCATGACGTGACATTTTCTCCGCTGCCGTCTTTGCCGATGCATATACTGCAACATCGGCAAAGTGTGCTATGGCGTTGTTTGATGATATAAGGATAATACTTCCCTTTATCCCTTTATCTATCATTATCTTTGCGGCATTTTGGATACAGAAAAATGCTCCTTTATAATCAACATTGCAAATTCTGTCAAACATTTCGGGCGATGTATGCAAAAAATCCGATTTTTCCGTTATGCCCGCATTGTTTACAAATACATCAAGTCTTGAAAACTTATTTACTACTGCGGCAAACATTTTTTGTATATCATCAATCTTGCTTACATCTGCTTTTACAGAAAAAGACTCAACTCCGTACTTTCGGATTTCCGTTTCTGTCTTTTTTGCTCCCTCAACACTTCCGCAGTACGAGAAAGCAACATCATATCCGGCTTTTGCAAGCTCTATCGAAATTCCCTGACCTATGCCCGTTCCACCACCGGTAACGAATGCAACTTTATGCTTACCACCCATAATCTTCTGCCATTTCCTTATAAAATTCATCAAAAAGTCTGTCAAAATACTCATCTGTGTCATATGACGGCTTTCTGCAATAATCGGACGCTATGATGCCTCTTCTCTTCAAAATTCGTTTCTCAAACGAAATAATCTGCTCAACATTCTGTCTTATATGGTTAAGCATGGGGAGCAGCTTGTTATGTAACTTTATTGCGGTTTCTCTGTCTCCGTCCGCGTAATGATTATAGATGTCAAGATATACATCGTACATTGAGCAGCCCGGCATTGCACCGATTGCTCCCCTGTCCATACATTCTATAAGCTGAAAACCTGCATTGCCGACAAATATTTTCATTTTTCCGTCCGTTAAATTCATAAGATTTGTAACATACGGGCCCGCAGGCTTACATTCAATCTTATAATAAATCATATTCGGACATTCTTTCTCAAGCTTGCAAAATGTTTCGGGCGGAATTGCAACGCCTGTCTGTTCGGGCGCATACTGTGCCATAATGGGGATTTCCACAGCATTTGCGATTGCCCTCATATGCTCATACAGATATTTTGCACCCGGCTTTAGGAAAAACGGCGGCAAAAGCATTAAGCAGTCCGCACCCATTTCTTCAAAATGCTTGGCACGCTTAACGGCAACCTCTGTTGAGTGGTCTGTAACGGAGATTATAGTTTTTCCTCCAACCTCCTTTGCAGCCTTAATTGTAACCTGTGCCATCTTTTCGCGCTCATCATCTGACAGCTTGTAATACTCACCGGCAATACCAAACAAAGTCACCGCATGACAGCCTCCGTTTAATAGATGCTTTACCAACTTATCAAGGCTTTCATAGTCAACCTCTCCGTTATCAGTAAACGGAGAGGCAACAATCGGGCAAATGCCCTTAATTTCCGTTAATTTATTCATAATAATCCTCCATTCAATTTGTGAATTTAGTCCTTATACTGCATATATGTCAGGTCGCAGCCCTCGTCCGCCTGTGTTACGTTATCTATGAAATTGCGTACAAAGCCCCTCTTTATGTCCGAATGTTCTTTCGGTACAAAATCCTTTAATCTCTTTGCAATTTCTTCATCGGAAACCTCAAGCTCAAGCTTGTTGTTATCAACATCAAGATGAATTATATCTCCGTCACGAACGGCCGCTAACGGACCGCCCACAGCACTTTCCGGTGCAACATGTAATACCTGTGTGCCAAAACAACCGCCGGACATTCTTGCATCCGTTATTCTAACAAAGTCATTGATGCCCATTTTGTTAAGCTTGGGCGGCAACGGCATAAAGTTACCGTTTTCCGGCATTCCCGGTGCTCCTTTAGGACCGTAACCTCTTAATACGATCACCGTATCAGGCGTAATATCCGAGTTTTCATCAAGCAGATATTTTTGACATTCCGTTAAGTCCTCAAACACCTTCGCCTTTCCTCTGTGGTTTAGCAAATGTGCACTTGCGGCACTTCTTTTTATAACCGCACCGTTCGGGGCAAGATTTCCGTACAGAACGGCAATACCGCCTTGCTCCTCAATCGGATTATCGAGCGGTCTTATTGTATTTTCATCATACGGCATATAAATATCCTTCAAATTCTCTCTTATTGTTTTCCCCGTAACAGTCAGGCAATCACCATTGAGCATACCTTCCATTTCTTTCATAAGCGATGCTACTCCGCCCGCATTATGAAATCCCATGCCGACATTTTCCGTACCATGCGGTTTAACATTAACAAGAACAGGTGTTTCCTTACTTATTCTCTCGAAATCATCAAGCTTTAAGTCTATGTTTGCACGTCTTGCTATTGCAATAAGATGAATAATCAAATTCGTTGAACCGCCCGTTGCCATAAGCACACGAATTGCGTTCTCTATGGAGTCTTTGTTTATAATATCAAGACACTTAATATCGTTCTTTACAAGCTCGACGGCTTTTCTTCCCGTTTCCTCGCTCACTCTCAGCTTCTCCGCAGAAACACCCAGACACGATGCGGAATTTGGTAATGCTATACCAAGCGCCTCTGTCACCGTCTGGCAGGTATTCGCAGTTCCCATGATAGGGCAAGCACCCGCACTGCCGTAAAGACAGCCCTCATGCTTTGTCATTTCATCAAGCGTAATCTTCCCCGATGTATAGTCATTATACAGATAAAAGCTGTCTGTTCCGCAGGCAAGCGTTCTTCCTTTATAGTTTCCAGGAAGCATTGCGCCACCTGGAAGATAAATTGTCGGCTTATTTGCCGAAACAGCCGCCATAAGCTGCGCTGGTACATTCTTATCGCAGCCGCCTATAAGTACAACACCGTCAAACGGATGGCGTTCTATCAGTTCCTCTGTTGTGATTGAAAGTAAATTGCGATATACAAGGCTTGAAATATCGAAGAACACTTCGCATATAGACATCGTGTTTACTTCCAGCGGAAAACCGCCTGCTGCCCATACTCCTCGTTTTACCGCCTCGGATAATTGACGGAAATGTATATGACCGGGATTTGTTTCTGCCCATGTGTTGATAATTCCGATTATCGGCTTTTCGATATCATCATCTGTATATCCCATCGACTTTAACAGAGCATTTCGTATAAGTCCCGTCCTATCTCCTCGTTTTTTCCAATTTGCAGAATAATTATTTTCCATAGCTACCTCCTTGATTGTTTATTAATCTCATTTGTTTCACAGCTTCTCTAAAATTCTGTTTGCAATACACTCCATGCCGTAATCGCTCGGGTGAACCGCAACGCCCTTATGCTCGAACAGACCTTTCGCCATTGTACTTTCGTCCTGTTCGAGATCACTTAGATGACAGAATGTATAACCGTTTTCATCAGACACTTCTTTAATAATCTTGTTAAGAACCTCTAAATTCCAAAAATTATCGGTAACAATTATTTTTGCATTTTCATTAACGGCAAAATACTTTATCATTGCGTCATAATAAGGTTTGCAGCATATTTTTTTGTTATCCTCTATATTGATATTTTCACCTATTCTTACAATGATAATATCGGCGGCAAAATCCCTTGCGGGTATATAATATTCATTCAGCACAGTTTCACCCTCCGAATACCGCCTTTCCCATGGTGCAAGCTGAGCAATGCAGTAATCCACCTTGCCGAATTTTTTATTCAACCCTGCTACAGTACGGTGAACATAATCGTTTTCTTTACATGAGGCCGCCATACCCCAGTTGCCGCTCCAGCCAATGTCTTCAGCGGGGGCGTGCCATGTTATTGAATTTCCGATGAACAGAACTCGGATTGACCCTCCGTTTTCATATATCTTCACATATTTGGTTACTTGATTTTCTGCACTAACGGTATTTTCCATTGCATTTTTTGATAATTTCATTTCTGACATAATTATCTGATTACCTCCTTAAAGAGAAATACTCTTGATTTTCCTTTTGCCGTTCCCAACAAACAGCATTAGGCATTTGCGATAGTTTTTACTATATCGGTCATCGCCTCATAGAATATACCCATATCAACAGAATAAGAAATATATTTTATACCCAATCGTTTCCACTTAACCGCATTCTCTGGTGTATCCACAAAAGTGCCGACCGTAACATTCTTTTCTTTGCATTTATCGACAATTTCAAGCATTTTTTCTTCCACCATCGGATTGTCAATCTCGCCGGCTACCCCCAACGACTGCGACAAATCATAAGGACCTATAAACAGCACGTCTATGCCGTCTACGGTAAGAATATCGTTTATATTGTCGATACCCTCCTGACCCTCTATCTGCATAATCGTAACCTTTTCGTTTTCGTCCTTAAAATACTCAAATCTGTCCTTTGCCGAATATTTTGCGGCTCTGACGAAACGGCAGACGCCTCTTTCACCCATCGGTGCAAACTTGGTGCGTTTTATTACAGCCTCAGCCTCGGCTCGTGTTGTAATCTGTGGCACTTGTATTCCTCCGGCACCGATATCAAGCACCTCGCCCATAACGGACGCACAGCTTTCTTTAACTCGTACTATAGGCATAATCCCGGCAGCCTGTGCGCCTCTTATCAAATTCTGTACGCTCTCGACGCTGTTCGGACCATGCTCTAAATCAATTATTACATAGTCGGCTCCCGCATAGCCGAGAACCTCTATAAAACCGGGATCGCAGGTTTTTGAAAAAATGCCCATAACACCGTCACTCTTTAATTTTTCCTTAAACTTGTTTATTATCTCTTTCATCTTAACACTCACCTTTTAACATCCGAAGCTTTCACTATCTGATAATTTCTTTGATAATTATATCATGCTAATATGGTAAAAAACAATAGATTTATTTGATTAAAATGTTGACAAATTTGATATCTTCCATTATGATATAATTATTAATATATCAATTGGGAGGTATCAAGCATGGATTATATAGAAAAACGCTTTTGTTATACAATTCCGACCGATTTGAATTTATATTACTGCGGTAAGAGAATAAGAACAAAAAATCATAGTTATGGTCCGCAGGTTCGTGATCACTTTTTATTGGTTTATATAAAGGAAGGAAATGCAATACTTTCGGTTAATGATAAGCATTATGAGCTGTCATCAGGGCAGCTCCTTTGTATGTTCCCCAATGAAA
>CADBPJ010000219.1 GCA_902796445.1 uncultured Ruminococcus sp.
ACAAGGGGTCAATTACCTTATGTATATTCTCAATAGAAGTATAGTGCATACCACCGCTACGTCTTGTCTCTGGATTCAATGTACTTTCAAACACCGCACCAAAGATAGTAGGGCTGATACCGCTCCAATCAAAGTCCTCACTTGCTTTCTCAAGAAGTAAATTTATAATTTTCTCATTGAGTTGTGGTATTTCTATATTTTCATCAGCAAATAACCCACCATTTACATATGGGAAGTCAAGAAGTGCCGCATCCATATAGGGGTCTCTGTCTTCTGGTTTTGTATCAAGCACCTTAAACAAATCAATCAACGCTCTACGTGCATCCTTTGCCGATACCGATTTTAAATAGTTATGGAACTTATTATGCCCTCCAAATATACCAGCGTCTTCCGCATACAAACAGAATACCAGACGAACGCATAACATATTAAGGCTTTTAAGCGAATCTTCGTTATCGGGATTGATATACTGCTTTAACAGTTCATCATACAGCACGCCCACGATATTACCCGCCTGAATGGATATTTCCATTTCCTTTTTAATGTTTTCATCGTCAGCGTCAACAAGGAACTGCAGACGATAATACTCTTTCTCCAAATCTTTAAGCAAGATGCTTTCAGGCTCTCCCGTAGGCTTTTCCATATCATAAATCAGGAACTCTTCAAAGTTACATGTAACAATCCAACGAGGGCGCTGGGAATAAGGCAGCACCGCAGAGTAACGCTGTGCCTGTTGAAAAGGTGTAAGCAGGCTACCGTCGGATTGCTTGATAGCTTTTCTCAAATCTTTTCCCGTACCCTTTTGCTCTATTAACACGTGTGTTGCAGGTATAAACCCATCTATAAAGCTGGTATGGTCAAGGTGTACCTGCTCTTCAAATTTTATGTAGTGAGCAGGATTTTCCACGCCGAACACATTACCCAGTAATTCAAGCCAGAAGGGCTGGCTTTCGCCTTTCTCATAACCCTTACCCGACCAATATTCAACGAACTTCTTTGCTGCCGCTTTTTGTTCTGTATCTCTCATTGTTTATTCTCCTTACCAAAATGTACCCTTGTTTTATTATAATTCTTATTATCAGGTGACGATAGTAACGTATATAATCCTTCTTCATAAAAGCCAAGACTATTTACAAATTTAAGTGTTAGCATTAGCCCATATGATTTGTTGTTTATGGATTCGTACAAATCCTCACTAAATTTATCATCCTTTGAAGCGTATTCAACAAATAAAGGAATTTTAAAATTGTTCCCGACAGATGCCACAATGTTAATATAATCATCTGAAATTATTTTTAACTCTTCACAATTGTTATATCCTAAACTCTCATCACTTACCACATCTGTCTTGTGTTGAATAAACGATTTCCCTCGTCTATGACCATTGTTAAAATATATTCTACACGGAGCAACATCAACAACTTTCACTTTGTCTGGTTCTAACCCGCCAACATTCTCAAAAGTAATATAAAAGCATCTATATTTCAAATCAATATCTTTATACTTATTTCCATCAAGTACAAGCGCCTCTTTTTTCAAATCTTTTTCATGAATTGTTGAATCCGCCGTTACACCAACCGCTCTGACTTTTGGATGCCATTGCAATAATTCATTTCTTTCTTCGTTATGATTTTCTATAGTAGCTGTAACATACCCTAAAAGTACCGTTCCTACTCCAGTTAACACACAACCACAGTATGCTAATATATCTCCAGCTTCCCACTCGGCAGTTATCCACTCTATTCCGCTTTTCCATTTAAATAAAAAATGAACTACCAATGGAACAATAACACAAAGTGCTGCATTAACAATCAAAACAACTTTGCATATTTTTATTAACTCTCTTGGTTTTTTCATTGTTTTACCACCTATTCCTTTATATAATCAACGATATCCGCAAAATTGCAATCAAGCTCCTCGCAGATTTTTTCAAGAACTTCCAAACTTACACGCTGACCTTTGCCCATCTTCGCCAAAGTTCCTGGCCCCATACCGACCGCATCACGCAATTGTACCTTTGTCATCCCTTTATCAATCAGGAGCTTCCACAACCCATTATAACTAATAGCCATATCAACGACCTCCGTAGTAATTACTATATCTTACCGTATTATACCATATTATAGTAATAAAATCAATATTTTTGATACAATTTCTAATACTTTTTGTGCAAAACAATACGCTGGAAGCTACACGACTTCCAGCGTATTATTTGAACTTATCTTCATTAATCTATTAAATCTTCAATCTCTACCTGTTCAACCCCTAATAGAAGTTCTCTACAAAAATGAGAAATCACGTCATAAGCTGTAAAGCTCACCCTCTCTATTATGATACGCTCTAAATCTCCGATAGCAGCAAACATCTCTCGATTGAAATACTTACTCCGCTTCGCAGGCAGAACACCCCGAAGGTCATTCATTATATCCTCAATTTCAGCGGACACTCTTTGATATTCAACTGACTTCTGCAATTCAACCTTATCTTTTATAATTTCCAGCATCTCATTTTTCACTCTCATACGGCTGTTCCTCCAAATATTTTATCCCATCATACCGTATACCAAACCTTAAGTCAACCACTATTTAACTATAACTCTATATTCCCATACGAAGAATCATAGCCCTGTCAAGCAAGATACCCATCTTAATTAGATTCTCTACACAAGGCTCTAACCCTGAAATTATCTCTAAATAAAACATCAACGTCCACCATTCCTGTTCTTCTTCGCCGAACTCTCGACAACCTTTTTCTAATTCCAATTTAACCCTATTAAAAGCACCTTCATAAGTATAAATACCCAATAATCTATTTACAGGGTATGTGAACTCATACTCCATAACATCTATCTCATCCAAATCAAACATAAATACCACACCTCTCATTCTTTCTTTATCCAACTAGTACTATTTAAGAAGTAATTGTGATTTAACAATGTTTCTTTTTTAATAATTACTAATAAATTTTTTCCCTCATTAATATATGTCAACAATGCATCCATTTCTCTTCAAATTGAAAAAAATATGCCTATTCATCCATAATTGACAATAAATATATTGTTATTTAAGCATAAGATTTTTTAATAAGCAAAATAGTTTATGATTCAGGTACAGAGGAATTAGGTCATTTGGAAATGGTCGGCACTCTTGTAAAACAGCTATCTGACGGAGAATGTGCAGAGGATTGGGTCAAGATGGGTAGTTGGGAATACTATGCAGATAACGGGGCATCGGTATATCCGCAAAGTACGCAAGGATCACCTTTTAATGCGGCATCAATTGCAGTTACAGGTGATGCATTAACAAATTTATACGAGGACTTGGCAGCAGAGCAAAAGGCAAGGGCAGTATATGACAATATCCTACGCCTGTCCGATGACCCTGATGTTAACGAGGTTATAAAGTTTTTAAGACAACGCGAGGTAGTGCATTTTCAAAGATTCGGTGAACCAAAGCTGACTAATTCAAACAGATTTTCCATAAACATCAAAGGTGCTGAAGGTAAGTCTTCAGCGCCTAAATTTTATCATATAATTCTTGTAATTGACTATTAAGCTCCGACAAATCAGTTTCGAGTATTTCCCATATAAGAGTTAAATTTACACCCTCATAATCGTGGACTATTTTATTTCTCAATCCGTATAATACTCTCCACGGAATTTGACTGTGTTGAGTTTCAAACCCTTTGTCAATTTTATTTGCAAGCTCACCTATTTGTCCGAGATTAAAAACACAGGCCTCAACAAGCATTGTATTTTTGACAAAGCTATCGTAGTCTGCTCCTTCAACATAGGACAAAACTTTTTGAATATATTTGAGTATTTTTTCAATTATAATTTTATTCTTCATAGATTGTTACCCCGTCTTTTAAAATTTCTGCCGATATTCGGGATTGTGGTACAATGTGTGAAACATCAAAAACATCTACTTCTTTATCAAGTGCTGTGCGAATATCCTCAATAAGACCAACAAAACTCAAACCTCTTAAACCGCTATCAAGAAGCAAATCTATATCGCTTCTTGAGTTCGCCATTCCTTTTACGTACGAACCGAAAAGAATAGCTTTTTTTACGCTATATCCACTAAAAATAGGATGTAAAACCGTTTTAATATCATCTACTGTATAAATCTTATCCGACATAGATTTCACTCCTTTCAAATCTCTTTTTTATATTATAACAAAAAACCTGCTTTAAATCAATAGATTAGCAGATTTTTGTTATATATTCCATACGACTTCGCAATTTCCTGATTCATCTATCAGTATTTTATGTATCAATATATTGCATACAGCCTTTCGCTCCTCGAAATTTGCTGCTCTCCATTTCTTTGACAAATTGATGGCACTTATTATTTCACTTTCTTCATTTTCAAGTGCATCAATTTTAGAAAGAATATCAGCTTTTTCTTCTGCAAGTTTTTTTGCTCTTTCATTTAAAAGATTAATCATATCTGTTTCAATAGCATCATTCATCAGAAGATTTACAAGCTGTTCCTGTGCTTTCTTTATTTCACTGATACGATTTTTGAGAAGATTTATCTGATTGGAATTATCCGTTGATATTTTTTTACGGGTACATTTTAAGGTTTCAATTTTTTCAGAAACAAGCTCATATACCATATCCTCCAAGCTATCAGCATACACCGGCTTTTTTGTACCTTTGCAGATACGATTGTGAGATTTGCCTGTGCAGCTAAAATATCTCGTTTGAGAGCCATCCCTTCGTTTTCCACCCTTTGTAACCGTCATTGTCCGCCCGCAGCTTTTACAAGCGATTTTGCCGCCGAGCCAGCTTGTTGTATTACTTATAGCGTTTCCTATCTGCTTATTCTTTTCGAGCTTTTTCTGACAGTTAAGCCAGATATCAGAATTTATAACACCCTCGTGGGACATAACTACAGCTTTCATATCAGACCAATCATCTGTAGAATGCTTTGTTTTACCATAAATTTGCAATCCGTGAACACCATTAAATTCTGAAATATCACTTATAATATTTGTATTATGCTTTAACAGATATTCATAAATATCATTATTCGCTTTAACATAAATAGGATTTTTCAGAATTGTAGATAGTTTTCCTGTAGACCAACTTCCGTCTGTAGGAAGAATATCATTGTCAATAAGATTATCCATAAGTCTGCGAAGCGTTATTCCCGGAACAGAGTATGCCTCAAATATATATTTTAGTTGCTCAATTTCTTCCGCTACAGGAGAAAGCATTTTGGTTTTAATATTGTGAATCATCGTATCTGTTAAGGTGAAACCGTATGGTTTTCTACCGCCCATATAGAACCCCATTTCACTTCTGTGAGCATAAGCCTGTGTTACACGCTCAATTATACTTTGCCTTTCAAATTCTGCAAAAATCATAAGGATTTTGACAATCATTTCCCCATAAGGACTTGATGTATCAAAGGATTCCTGTGAGCTTATGAATTTTACATTGTGTTTCTTTAGAGTATTCAAAATATTAACGAAATCAGATAGACTTCTGCTTATCCTGTCAAGTCGGTAAACAATAATTTTGCTTATTTTTCCACGCTCGACCTGACGCATCATTTTCTGAAATCCATCACGGTCAACATTACCACCTGAAAAGCCATTGTCAACAAATGTAACGATTTTTTCTGTCTGTTCATCTGGCTTTATCATAGATTTACAGTATTCAAGCTGTGTTTCGCAGGAAATACTGTTCTCACGTTCTATAGATTTTCTTGCATACAGAGCAATAGACATACGATTTCACCTCCTTTGACCTAAATTTTTAATTACTTATTTCTGTGTAAAAATCTTGTATAATGCCTCAACAATTTCATTTTCCGCCTGCTCTTTTTCCTCTGCGGTTAAAAGTACAGTATTGGTTATCGTATATGTATTATTCTTTGCATCTGTGTATTCTGACATAGCTATTCACCTACCTTTTCTATATTCTATGCAATATTAGCTTGTACTTATATCGAACCACATATCGGAATATTACTTTCATCGAAACCAAAGGTGTCATGTGTAATAATAACATCCGTAAAATCACAGTTAAGCTCGCCATTTATGATTTCAAGCACCTTTTCCGTACTATAATCAAAGTATATGCTTTTCAAGCCAAATGGTGTTATAAGCTGATTATTACATTTGTAACGTCTATCACAATAGTGGCAGTTCTCAATTAAGCCTCTGTATCCATTTTGTTTGATTTCAAGATAAATCGTCCTATGAACTCTATTTTTGAGCCTTGTTTTCAAAATACCGTTACATTCAACAAGTATCAAAAATCTGTATTTCTTCCGATTTTGCAGATAAAGGCTGATATATTCTTCCGCTGATATATTAGTTTCCGTTTCAGAAAACTCAATCCCATAATACCGCTTATCAAGTTCGATAGCTAATACATCCATCAAACTACTATAATTACATTTTACTGTCGTCCACTTTTGGGGAATGGCTTTACGGCCATTCCTCATTGGTCTGTCAATATAGAAACAATCACAAATTGTAATTATTTCATCAACACGATTAATCTTTAAATATATCTTTCGTCCGTGATTATTCTTGATGATTGTGTGATAGGTGTTTTCTGACACCTTATCAAAT
>CADBPJ010000220.1 GCA_902796445.1 uncultured Ruminococcus sp.
AACTCTGTTGCATAGCTCTCGTGAACCAAATCAAAGATTTGGACTCGGGCGTAACAGCACCACTCAATGCAAAGCGGCGATCTGAACGATTTTCTTTCAAACTTATTTTTGAGAAAGGATTGAATGGTAGTAAAAATGAGAAGTAAATTTGACGAACAGCTTAATAGCTTAAATAACGAACTTATAAAAATGGGAGCATTATGCGAGGAGGCAATTTCAGGTGTGACAAAATTACTCATTGATAGTGACCATACGCTGAAAGAAAGTGTGCTTGAAGCAGATAAGGAGATTGACCGCAAGGAAAGAGATATTGAAACACTCTGTATGAGACTTTTATTACATCAACAGCCTGTTGCATCTGACCTTCGTACAGTTTCATCTGCTCTCAAAATGATTTCTGATATGGAGCGAATAGGCGATCAAGCATCAGACATTGCAGAAATGGCAGATTACGTAAATTGCAGTGGATTAAGAAGCGAAATTCATATTGCGGATATGGCAAGAGCAACAATTAAGATGGTGACAGACAGCATTGATTCTTTTGTAAAAAAGGATGTTGATATGGCACATAGCGTAATAAAGCATGATCAGATTGTTGACGATTTATTCGATAAAATAAAGGGCGAGCTTATACGTGCAATAGAACAGAAATCGGCAAATGCAGAAGAGCTTTGCGACCTTTTGATGATTGCAAAATACTTTGAACGTATCGGCGACCATGCAGAAAACATTGCAGAATGGGTTATATATTCCATTACAGGAAGGCACGCAAAAGATAATAATTGAATTTAAGAGTAATTTGTGATAGAATATAGATGAATTCCATTTGGAGGTGGCAGTGATGATTTATTTTGTAGAAGATGATGCGGATATAAGAAAGCTTGTATGCTATGCTCTTAAAAAAGAAGGTTATGATATATGCGGTTTTGGACTTCCGAGTGAATTTTGGGATGAAATAAAAAAGGAAATACCGCAGCTTATTTTACTTGATATAATGCTCCCCGAAGAAGATGGACTTTCTATTCTTTCTAAACTTAAAAAAGATACGGAGCTGCAAAAAATCCCTGTAATTATGATAACTGCAAAGGTGAGTGAATTTGACAAGGTTACGGGACTTGATATGGGTGCAGATGATTATATATCAAAGCCCTTTGGTATGACGGAAATGATTTCACGTGTCCGTGCGGTAATGAGAAGATATGAAAAAACAAAATCCGACAAGTCCGAAACCGACAAAGAATATAACATAGGCGACTTATATGTAAATCCCGCAAAGCATGTTGTTAAGGTATGCGGTGATGAGGTTGTTTTATCATTCAAAGAATACTCACTTCTTATAGCATTGCTCGAAGCACACGGGAATGTGGTAACAAGAGATGATTTATTTACTCGTGTATGGGGCGAGAATTATTATGAAACACGAACACTTGATGTTCATATTAGAAAACTTCGTGTAAAACTCGGCACATCAGGAGAATTAATTCAGACGGTCAAAAATGTAGGCTACAAGATAGGAGGAAATGTTGATGTTCAGTAAAATATTCCGTTCAAGCTTTGTGACCTCAATGCTTGTTTTGATAATGAGCTTTTGTATGATTGTTGCTGTCTTATTTGAATATTTTGAAATGCAGATATTTACGGAGCTTGAAAATGAGGCTGAGTATATTTCATACTCCGTCAAAACAGATGGCGAGGCTTATATTGATAATTTTATCGAAAATGATAAAAGAATAACTTTAGTGGCAGAGGACGGAACAGTGCTTGCCGATACATCGGCAGATCCGCAAGAGCTTGAAAATCACAAAGAGCGAAGTGAAATCCAAGATGCAAATACAAGCGGCGAGGGAAAAAGTTCAAGATATTCTAAAACTCTAATGCAAAAGACCTTGTATTATGCTAAAAAACTTGATGACGGAACAATCCTTCGTGTATCTACAACCCAGAACTCAGTCATTCTGATATTGCTTGGTTTAATTTATCCAATGATAATAATTATTATTCTGGCACTTATTCTCTCGCTTGTTTTGTCGAACAGAGTATCGAAGAAAATCATCAAGCCAATCAATGACATAGATTTGGAAAATCCGTCAGAAAATATTACATATGAGGAATTAACCCCACTGCTTAAAAAAATATCCTCACAAAACAAAACGATTAAAAAACAGCTTAAAGAGGCAAAGCAAAGGCAAGAGGAATTTAAACTCATAACAGAAAATATGAGTGAGGGACTTCTTGTTATAGACAAAAATGCCAACGTTCTTTCATATAATGAATCGGCACTCCGTTTGCTTGAAATTACAGATGTAACAGCAGGCAGTGTGCTTACATTTAACAGAAGTAAAGGCTTTCGGGAATGTGTGGAAAAGGCACTTACGGGACAAAGGTGCGAAAATGAAATTTCTATAGAAGATAATACATACAGCGTGATTGCAAATCCTGTTTATGTAAATGAAAAGATTATTGGCGCAGTAATCGTAATACTTGATATTACAGAAAACGTAAAACGAGAACAGCTAAGACGTGAATTTACATCTAATGTATCTCACGAGCTGAAAACCCCGCTTACATCTATTTCAGGCTTTGCGGAAATGATGATGCAGGGCGGTACGCCTGAAAATACGGTTGTTGATTTCTCTACAACAATTTATAAAGCAGCTCAAAGGCTCATAACTCTTGTCAGCGACATAATGAAGATATCCGAGCTTGATGAGGGAGCTGTTGTTTCCGAACGGAAAAAAGTCGATCTATATGAGCTTTCAAAAGAAATCATAACAAGACTTACGCCTGTTGCAGAAAAAAGAAATATCACACTTAACCTTATAGGCAATCACGCATATGTATTGGGTGCAGAAAAAATACTTGATGAAATGATTTATAATCTTTGCGACAATGCCATTAAATATAACAAGGAAAACGGAGTAGTTGATGTAATTATAAATACAACATCGGATAAAGTGAATGTCACTGTCAGGGATACAGGTATCGGTATTCCTATAAGTGAGCAAGGCAGAGTTTTTGAAAGGTTTTATCGTGTTGATAAAAGCCGTTCAAATCAGGTGGGCGGCACAGGTCTTGGTCTTGCTATTGTAAAGCACGCAGCCACGTATCACGATGCCGAGATTTCTCTTGAGAGTACCGAAGGTAAAGGCACGAGTGTGACAGTTATCTTTGACAAATAGAATAATTTTAGGGGTGCATTTAGCGCAGACCGTTTCAAAGGCTTAAAGTGTTATAAAACATAAATATTTATCAAATAAATTAACGTTGAAATCCGCATTTTTGCGGATTTCTTGTATTTAATGCCTTTGAAACTATCCGCGAAACTCACCGCTCGACG